>JAPJNA010000049.1 GCA_026461395.1 Chthoniobacterales bacterium
AGCTTCGCCTTCGGCTTTCTCTGCCTTAGGGGCCTTAGGAGCTTTCTCAACCTTAGCCTTCTTGACGGGCTTTTCAGCTGCCTCAGGAGAATCATTGCTCTCTTCCTTCTTGATCTCGATTGCGTAATCAACCCACTCGAGGTAGGCCATCGGCGCGCTGTCACTCAGACGAGCTCCGAGCTTCACTATACGGGTGTAGCCTCCCTTACGGTCGGCGGCTGCCGGAGCGATCTCGGTGAAGAGTTTCTTCACGATGTCCTTGTGCTTGAGATAGGCGATCGCGATGCGGCGGGCATGGAGATCCCCTTTCTTGCCCAAGGTGAGCATACGCTCGGCAAGAGGCTTGGTGGCCTTGGCTTTGGCCAGGGTGGTTTTGATGCGGCGGTGCTCAATCAGGCTGCAAACCTGATTCGCGAGAAGCGAATCACGGTGTGCCTGGCTACGGCCGAGTTTAACGGTTTTTTTCCGGTGACGCATGGCGTTAGAGTCCTTCTAGGGTTCTTTATTCGGCAGCAGGTGCCAGATTGTCGACAAGGCCGGGCTCGAACTTCATACCGAGGCCCAGGCCGAGCTGGACAAGCTTGTCCTTGATCTCGTTCAGCGACTTCTTGCCAAAGTTGCGATACTTGAGCATTTCGGCCTCGCTCTTGAGAGCGAGCTGTCCGACAGAAGTGATGTTCGCGTTGTTGAGGCAATTTGCTGCACGGACTGAGAGCTCGATCTCGTTCACGCTCATGGCGAGAAGCTTCTTGAGGCGGTTGTTCTCGTGGCTGACTTCGACCGGGGTCTCGTCGAACTCGATCTGTGTGTCGTCGAAGTTGACGAAGACGTCGAGGTGATGGCGAAGGATCGCGGCAGACTGAAGCAAGGCTTCGTCCGGAGTGAGTCGTCCATCAGTCCAGATGTCGAGGATCAGCTTGTCGTAATCGGTACGCTGGCCGACGCGGGTCTGCTCGACGGCGTACTTGACCTTGGTGACGGGCGAGAAAATGGAATCGATGGCGATGACTCCGATCGGCTTGTCCGGGGACTTGTTCTCGTCACCTGTGGCGAATCCGCGGCCAACCTTGACCTCAAACTCTGCCTCGAACTTCATTTTTTTGTCGAGGGTGCAGATATGCTGCTCGGGATTGAGAACCTCGCACTGGGCGGTGGATTGGATGTCACCGGCTGTGATGGCGCCAGCCTTGTTGACCGAGAGGATCAGGTTGCGGACCTCGTGGTCGTGGGCTTTGAACTTGACCTTCTTGAGGTTGAGGATGATTTCGACAACATCCTCGACGACTCCGGGGATGGCGGTGAACTCATGGGGAGCCCCCTCGATCTTGACCGAGGTGATGGCTGCTCCCTCAAGGGATGAGAGAAGTGTGCGGCGAAGTGAATTGCCGATCGTGTGGCCATAGCCGGCCTCAAAGGGCTCTGCAACGAACTGAGCGTAGGTTTCTGTGGCGGTTTTCTCGTTCTTCACGAGGGTCTTCGGCATTTCGAAGCGACCGAGGCGGATAGGCATAATGTCTTGTTGTTCTCGTTGCCGGGTTTCCCTTGGCGCGTGTTGATGGCCAGCAAATGCTGATCACCCAAGGACCGACGGCAAATTTTTGATGCGCGGACAGTTACTTTATCCGTCCTTGCCAAAGAGGCAAGGGGTAAAGTGGGGAATGGGGAATGGGCTATTGGGTCTCGGGAAGAGACATGCAGATTTTTTGTAACCCCAGATCCAATCACCGATTACCCATCTCCCATCGCGACGGAAAAGAAAAACCGCCACCCCGGTCGGGATAGCGGTTTTCTCAATGATACTGGCCGTCGCGATTACTTGAGCGGAACCGTCTTGATTGTCTGAAGAACGCGGCTGGAGATCTTGTAGGGGTCGCCCTGGGAGTTCGGACGGCGATCCTCGAGATATCCCTTGTAATCGTTGTTCACGAAACTGTGAGGAACACGGATCGAGGCGCCGCGGTCGGCAATGCCGTGGCTGAACTTGTCGATCGACTGGGTCTCATGGAGGCCGGTCAGGCGGAAGTGGTTATCAGGTCCGTAGACGGCGATGTGCTCATCCTTGTACTTGTCGAAGGCAGCCATAAGCTTCTCGAAGTACTTCTTGCCGCCCTTCTCACGCATGAACTTGGTGGAGAAGTTGCAGTGCATGCCGGAACCGTTCCAGTCGACATCCTTGCCGAGCGGCTTGCAGTGGTATTCGACATCGACGCCGTACTTCTCGCACACGCGCTGGAGGACATAGCGGGCCAGCCAGATTTCGTCGGCGGCCTTCTTGGAGCCCTTGCCGAAGATCTGGAATTCCCACTGGCCCTTGGCCACTTCGGCGTTAATACCCTCGTGGTTGATGCCCATCTCGAGGCAGATTTCGAGGTGCTCCTCGACGATCTCGCGGGCGATATCACCGACGTTGGAAAAACCGACGCCGCAATAGAACTTGCCCTGGCCTTCGGCCGGGAATCCACCCTTGGGGAAACCGAGAGGCGCACCATCTTTCCAGAGGAAGTACTCCTGCTCGAAGCCGAACCAGGTGTCGGGATCGTCATGGATGGTGGCGCGGGAGTTGGAAGGATGCGGCTTCCCATCGGGAAGAAGCACTTCGCACATGACGAGAAGTCCGTTCTCGCGGGTCGGGTCTGGGTAGCTGGCAACAGGTTTGAGGATACAATCGCTGCTCTTGCCTTCAGCCTGGCGGGTCGAACTTCCGTCAAAGCCCCATTGTGGGAGATCCTTCAGCGTGGGGAACTTTGCAAATTCCTTGATCTGGGTCTTGCTGCGGAGGTTGGCAACGGGCTCATAGCCGTCGAGCCAGATATATTCGAGTTTGTACTTCGCCATGGGATTTGGGTGGTGGTTGTGTGTCCTGTCCTGTGTCTTTTTTTGATCATCTTCCGCGTTTCGGACGACCGTCGAAAGTGATGTCCCGACTTTAAGATCGGGCAGAATAGGATCAAGCAACTTCAATGCCAAAATGATAAAATCTCCGCACGGAGATTTCGAGGCTGTTAGCGGTTTAGGCTGTAGGCTGTTAGGCAAAGACAAAGAAATGGTACCCCTGTCTCTTTAAATTGACTCTTCCATCGTATGCCGGACCTCTGACCTAATAGTCTTCGGCCTAAACACCTTCAGTCTTTTTCATCATGCTCACCGTCAAGGACACCCAGCGCGCCACCGTCCAGGTCTGCTTCGATGGGAGCGTGCGCAAGGCGTTCCATGGCCCGAAGGCCAAGGAGCGATTCGAGAATGAACTGCGTGTCCTGCGCCATCTCGAACAGAAAGGATGCGACTTTGTGCCGCGCGTGATCTCCGCAGATCAGGAGAAACTCCTTCTTGTCACGACGAACTGTGGCTCGCGCGTCGACCAGCTTGACCCGACGCGCTGCAAGGAACTCTTTGCCGAAATCGAGCAGTATGGGGTCCGACACGACGACCCAGAACTTCGTAATGTCACTTACCGACAACAGGACGGGCGCTTCTGCCTGATCGATTTCGAGTTTGCGACGATCCTAAAAAAGGAGGGGATGTCGATCTTGACGCTACCGGAGGTATCGTCCCCCAAGCTTTCTCTCAAGTGGTCAGGGTACTCCGACAGCGGCAACATGAGGTCCAATAACGAAGATTCTTTCCTCGGACTGGCGATCGATGCAGCGGAAGTGCGTCATCTAGGAAAAGTCGGTACTACAACCCATGCTGAGAACGATCTGCTGTTTGCTGTCAGCGATGGAATGGGTGGCGCGAATGCGGGTGAATTCGCAAGCAGGATCGTTGTTGATAAAATCACCCGGATGCTCCCCCCGCTGATCCGGCAACGAGCCAGCGGCAAGCCAATCGGGTATGAAGGAGCTTTCGAAGCTCTTTTCTCGGAAATCAACAAGGCCCTTCAATATCTGGGCGACAGCTATGAGGAGTGCCGGGGGATGGGAGCCACCCTCAGCCTCTGCTGGTTTTCCGGCGATACGATGCACTTTGCTCATATCGGTGACACCCGCATCTACTCCCTGTTAAAAGATGGCAAAATCCTCCAGCTTACCGACGACGACACTCATGTCGGATGGCTGAAGCGCACCGGACAGATCAGTGAACTGGAGGCACGGATGCACCCGGCAAAGAACCGCCTGCAAAAGGCGCTTGGGGCCGGCAATCAATTCGTGAACCCGCAGATCGGCGAGATCGCCTGCCATCCGGGCAACCGCTTCCTCATCTGCTCGGACGGAGTGACCGATGGACTCTCGGATCAACGAATCGCTGAGGTCTTGAAGGAATGTCCCAAAAATCGCACTCCCGCAGAGTATCTCGTGGTTGAAGCCGTGTCCTCTTCAGGCAAGGATAATGCGACTGCAATGATTGTGACTATTTTATAGCCACAGGCTGAAGCAGTTTGGACTGAAGGCCGATAGGATATGGTGATGGCGGATTTATCCTAAGACCTTTAGGTCCGTCCCTAAAGGCACGCTGCGGCTTGGAAGTTTTGATGCCTCGCTAGGAGCGTGACCGATGCCGTAGTAAACTACTGCATGGGGAGACCGGCCTCATACTTAGCCAGTTCCTCAATACGCTTCAGGTGGCGGCCACCCTCGAACGGGGTGGAGAGCCAAAGATCAACCAGCCGCTTGGCGGTCTCGAGCGAGACCATGCGCTCGCCGATCGAGAGGACATTCGCGTTGTTGTGCTGGCTGGCGAGCTTGGCGGTCTCATCACTCCAGGCGATGGCACAACGGATCCCCTTCACCTTGTTAGCAGCGATAGCCTCCCCATTGCCGGAGCCGCCGACGACGATGCCCTTCTCAGCTTCACCGCTAGCCACACGCTCAGCGGCGGGAATGCACCAGAGGGGATAGTCGGTGGAGTCGGCGGAATGGGTGCCGCAGTCGATAATATCATGCCCCTGCGTGCGGAGCATCTCGGCCAAGGCCTGCTTGTATTCAAATCCTGCGTGGTCACTGCCGAGGGAAATTTTCATGATACAGCGGTATTGGGATGGACCTAATCAGCCCTCGATCGTGTTGATCTCAACCGGCTCGACCTTCACTCCCAGCTCCTCGAGCCAGGCGATCGATCGCTTGATCTCGCCGCGCTCGCCGATGAGCTCGAGACAGACAAGGCCGATTTCGTTCGTCACACTGGCCTGGCGGACATTCGTCGTGACGGAGAATTCGTGTCCCAGTTCGTAAACAAGCGGGCGTGTGATGAGCTTCGCCGGATACATGAGCCAGAGGCGGGTCGTTTCCATATGAAAAAAGATCGGAGGTTAGGGTCGCGAAGGCAAGAGGACTATCGGCAGGGGACTATCGGACTAGCCTCCGGCGATAGCTGGAACGATAGAGACGACATCGGCCTCTTGGATCGGGGTCTCTTTTTCCTGAAGGAAGCGGACATCCTCGTCGTTCACAAAGATATTCACGAAGCGACGTATGACGCCGTTTTCATCGACGATGCGCTCGCTCAGACCTGGATAGGCAGCATTGAGCTCGTCCAGAACGACGCCGAGCGTGGCGCCGGAGACCGTGACCTCCTCGAGATTATTGGTTAGCTTGCGGAGTGGAGTGGGGATGCGGACGATTGGCATGGGATTAGGTAATAGGGTTTAGGTGATAGGTAATGGGGAGTGAAGGTTAGTTTTTTGTCCCGACCTCGTCGGCAACAAGGGCCTCAAACTCGCGAAGGCTCGGTCCGATGACGCGAGGCTCGCCAACCTTGCCGATGATCGCTTCCTGAGTCTTGAGGCCGTGGCCCGTGATGCAGAGGACAGCGCTCTCATCACTGGGGATTTTGCCAGACTCGATGAGCTTCCTAGCACAGGCGACAGTCACGCCACCGGCGGTCTCGGCAAAGATCCCAGTGGTCTCGGCCAGGAGCTTGATCCCCTCGACGATCTCCTCATCGGTGCAATCTTCACAGCTTCCACCTGTCTCCTTCATGCTCCGGATCGCGTAATACCCATCCGCAGGAGTACCGATGGCAAGTGACTTGGCGATGGTGTCGGGGTTCTGGACCGGCTTGACCATTTCAGTTCCTGCCTTGAAGGCCGTACTGATGGGTGAGCAACCCGAGGCCTGGGCTCCGTGTATCGAGAAATCGCTCTTTTCCACGATGTCGAGATCGATGAACTCCTTGTAGGCCTTGTGGAGCTTGGTCAGAAGTGATCCGGAGGCCATGCAGACCACGGTGTGGCGCGGTAGCTTCCAGCCGAGTTGTTCGGCAATCTCAAAGCCCATCGTCTTGGATCCTTCGGCGTAGTAAGGGCGCAGATTAACATTAACGAATCCCCATCCATACTTACCGGCGATCTCGGAGCAGAGGCGGTTCACTTGGTCATAGGGGCCCTTGATGCCAATGACATTGGTGCCGTAAACAAGTGATCCCAAGACCTTCCCCTGCTCCAGATTAGAGGGAATGAGGACATAGCTCTTAAGTCCCGCATTCGCGGCATTGGCTGCGACGGAGTTGGCCAGATTGCCGGTGGAGGCACAGGCAACCACCTTGAAGCCAAGCTCACGGGCCCGGCTCAGAGCCACGGAGACAACGCGGTCCTTGAAGGAGAGAGTCGGATAGTTGACGGAGTCATTCTTGATCCAGAGTTCGCGGATGCCAAGGGCCTTGGCAAGGCGGTCGGCCTTCACCAGCGGGGTGAATCCCACCTGGGTGCCTACCGTCGGCTCGCCATCAATCGGAAGAAGCTCCCGATAGCGCCACATCGTCTGGGGCCGGGACTCAATCAACTCACGGGTAAACACCTCGCGGATGGCGTCATAGTCGTACGCTGCCTCGAGAGGGCCAAAGTCGAATTCGCAGATATGGATTGCCTCCTTCTCGTAGAGGCGTCCGCATTCGCGGCATTTCAAATTACTAAACCAAGGTTTTGTGGACATGGGATCTCGTCGTTGTTGCTCAACAAGAGTGACGAAGAGACTTGGTTATCCCATCGAGGAGTTCTCGACAGCCGCACCAAGTATCTCATCTTTTCCCCGATTGCTCGGAGCTGGATTTGGCACCTGGGCCTACGAAAAATTCCGCAGCGGTTGCCGTGACATCAGCGGGCCAGTCCCTCCGTCACTCTTGATAAGATTGAAATGGAATTGTTAATCTTAAGACTCTGATCGTCAAGAGAAGTTTCAGCAAATGGGTTGACCCATGAGTCGTTCACCGCTTATGGTTTAACCCCTCAACGCAGCCATAGCTCAATTGGATAGAGCATCTGACTACGGATCAGAAGGTTTGAGGTTCGACTCCTCATGGCTGCACTCTTTTTTTATCAGGGTCTCTGAAATGCACCCTTGATCCACCCAGAAAATCGGACGCGTTCCACAAGCGCCATGTGAGGGACGGTCAGAGCGGCCAGTCCTACAAAAACAATCTGAATCAGGCGTTCATCGAGGGACTTTCCTTTGAGGAACCACCAGGCAAGCGCCGAGACCACGGCAACGCCGATCATCGGCAGGAGAGCAGAAAGAGCCAGGAGGCGTCTCGAAAGAGATCCCGAGTAGTCGATGGTCCTGAGGATATGGCGAGCGCTGTGCATGCCGCAAAAAAAGAGGGTGAATGCGATGAGAGGAGGCGCTGCAACACTTAGCAAAACGACGGAGGCTATCTCCATGGCTCCCAGCCAATCACTCCACGCAAGCAGGATCACTCCGAGTGCAACGCACGGCAGCCAGATCCAGGCAATCAACTTGATCCATGGCATGAGCAGAAGGGCAGGCTCATTACCCACGAGAAGCCCAAAAAGTTGCGCCATCTCCTCCGAGTGAAAGAGTGCGGGCAATAGAAGCACGCTTCCCCCATAGAGGATTCGAGTCGCGTGGGGGGTTCCCTCCTCAGGATCCCCCGAGAAATGGGCCGCTGAGATTAAAAGAAACAAAATCAAAAAACCCATCGGCGCCCACCACCAAACCGCTACAACAACTGCTGCTAGAAGAAGATAGATCATGGCAAAAAGCATCCAGTCCGTTGGCTTCCGAAGATCGTAAAGTCTGTAAGCAAAGATCGTGTCGAATGCCCCGTGCGGGACCCCCAGAAGAAGGATCAAGGTCGCAAGGATGATGAGTCCTGATTGATCGTTACCCCCCCCTTTTTGAGACCCAACCAGTGCGAAAAAAGCCGCCGCTCCAAGCGCGCAGAGGCTGAACAAAAATCCTTGAATACGGAGCGGGCTCATCAGTTTCATCATGCCCCCTTTTCTTTTTTCCCTCTTTTTGTTCTATTGCCGTAGGATAACCCAACGGTCTTGGCCAATTCGCTCAGAAAAGGCACCGGAGGAAGCGATGCCATGATTGTGAGGCAATCAGCGAGACTCGCGCGATCACTCATAAAGCGGGCTACGCGAACCGGGTCCACCTTGGAAAAGAGTGAAAAGAAAAGATCAGGAGCCAGTTCGGGACGGGAGTAAAGCACATGCAGAAAAAGAGCGTCCATGGTGCGGATGATGGTAGGATCTTGCGGATGGGATATTGGGGGACGGCCCTTTGCCAACACTATGGCGCACTCTTGCGACCACTTCCAGATGCGCTGAAAGGCGTATCCACTGCTGGGTCTTGCCCCTCCGGCCATCAGTCCCGCACGGACGTAGCTGGGATCAGTCTGTCGATTTTCAGGAGGTGCCCCCATGGGTAGGATTCCATGCTCTTTCCTGCCGCTTGAGTAAGGGCTCCCTTGAAGTCGTTGTTTGACGAGAACGCCGAACGACTCCTCCAAATCCTCTGCTTTCAAAGGCTCCGGTCCGAAAACCGTAGCCTCCACAAGGGCTTTCTTCTTGGAGAAAGGGAGAACGTATAGGAAGAGGATCCTTTCGGATGAACTTCCAGAAAAATCCATTAGCTCCGCGCAACCCGGATCAAAGATTTCCTCTTCAGTTGTGATCTCCTCCCCAAGGAACGACTGCCAAAGAAGAGGTTCAAAGTGGCCAAAATGCGGGACCTTGGGACGAGTATCCACGATCTGTGGGGCCGTGTAGACTCCCATCGGAGTTTCCACATGCCAGAGCCCACCTCTCTTCAAAACCTCACCCGAGACGATGCTTTCCATCTTCAAATTGATCCGAGAGGACTTGTCAATCACTCCTACTGCAGCCTGGTAGAAGTCTTTGGAGGCGACCATGAGGTAGGGATTTTCTTTGCAGCTGCGGGTGATGCGATCCTTGGCCGTGGCAATTGAAAAAGATTCCCACCGGTGGGTAGCGAGCTTTTCCGACCCAGACCCAAAACCGCCCCAAAAACACCAGGTGCGATCATTGGTATATTCCTGCCTGCCCTCGAGAATAAGAGTCCGGAGGCTGGCCTCTCCATAGTTGGCAAGATTCATGCCGAGGCTTAACCCGGCACAACCACCCCCCAAGATGATGAGATCGGAGTGATTGCTCATGGAGCGATCTCAAGGCCTGCAAGTGCGATGTGGAGTTCCGAGCGGTGAGCGCAGGTAGCAGACCAGAACGATCCCTCTCTCGATCCCTTCAGCACGAGGCTCGTGAGAGCCGACACCGTGATAATCGCCTTTTGAGCGGAAGAGACCATCGCCCGTCGGGACCAGCAATCTCCCTTGCGTGAAATAAGATCGAGCCCAATGCCTCGATAGACCCTGGAGGCGATCAAGATAGCCCCGCGTGCACGCAAGGGCAGGTAGGAGAGTCCCTCCTCGCCGCTTCGGTAGTAGTCTTCAGAAAGTCGCAAGAGTTCGAGTACTCCCGAGGCAATCTTAGCGCACACGGCAGAGCTGGGGTTGATCAACTCTTGGGCAGAAAGATCTCCTACAAGGGTGCAGGGAAGGTATCGACGGCCCATTGCGCCATCCTCAAGGACATCGCGACAGATATTAGTCAATTGCATGGCAATCCCAAGGTCGACGGCATACGGATAGGCTGCTGGGGAGCTGACATCAAGAACACGGCACATCATGAGGCCTACGGTGCCGGCCACGCGGTAGCAGTAGCGGATGAGTTCATCCACATCAGCGATCCGAACCTCCCCCAGATCCGAGGCGATTCCATTGATAAGTTCAAGAATCGGCTCTTTCGAAATACCACACTCTCGGGCCAGTGAGAGGCCGTCGCTGAGGGAGGCATCAGCAGATTCACCTCTCTGGACATCTTCCCGTGCCGCTTCGATTTTTGAGCGCGCCTCATGGGGAGAGGAGGACTCATCGGCAAGATCATCCAAATAGCGACAAAATGCATAAAGCCTTGTTGCTCTCTCCGCATGCCTACTCCCTAAAAAGTGCCGCGCCCAATAAAAGCTACGCCCCTTACTGGAGAGCACCTCGTTGGCAGAGGGTGCTAAGATCATGCCGGCCTCATGCCGGGTTAAAGGCTTCGGCGCGCGGCAGAAGGGCATCCACCACTTTTGCCGAACAGAGAACCCCGGGCAGTCCAGCACCCGGATGAGTGCCTGCGCCGGTGAGGAAGAGATTCCTGATTCCCTCACCTTTATTATGAAAGCGAAACCAAGCAGACTGACGGAAAATGGGGGCGATGGAAAAACCTGCCCCATGGGTACTCAGGTACTCATCGCTAAAATCCTTCGGCGTCTTGAAAAAATCTGCCCTGATCGTGGAGGAAAGTTCCGGAAGAATCGTCTCCTCCAAGGCCTTGACGATCCGATCCCGAAGTCTTGGTCCCTGGATGCTCCAATCGATACCGGACTGCAGATTGGGAACCGGGCAAAGGACATAAAAGCTGTCGCACCCAGGAGGTGCAAAGCTTGGATCCGTGGCTGTCGGACGGTGCAGGTAGAGCGAAAAGTCATCTGCTAGGATTTTTCGGTCGAAGATATCCTTGAGTAACTCCTGATACCTCGGACCAAGCCAGATCGTGTGGTGGGCGACCTCCGGATAGATGCGCGTCGTTCCAAAATAGAGCACAAAGAGTCCCATGGAGTATTTTGCCCCGGCAAGCTTGAGTCGTGAGGAGAGCGCCTGTTTCTTGGAACTGATCATGTTGCCGTACAGGTGGGCGGGGTCTGTGTTGGTGACAATGAGGTCAGCCTTGACCATCTCTCCGCCCTCCAAGACTGCACCTGTCGCCTTTCCACCCTCCACCACAATCCGCTCGATCGTTGTAACCAGGCGGGTCGAGATCTGTTGTCTCTCCATGAGGCTCCCGAGCGCAGAGGTAATCGCCGCAGTGCCACCCATCGCAAAATGGACGCCGTGCTTCCTCTCTAAATAATGGATTAGGGAATAAATGCTCGTGGTATCGAAGGGGTTTCCACCAACAAGGAGCGGCTGGATCGAGAAGGCCTGCCGCAGTTTGGGACTCAAAAGATAATGGCAGACCATTTGCCAGACAGTTTCGTAGTTACGCAGGCGAAGAAGTTTGGGAACCTGCCGTACCATGGTTAAGACACGGTGAAAAGATACCGAGGAAAGCTCTTCAAAACCGACTTTGTAAATTTGCTTGGAATGCTCCACAAGGCGCAAATATCCCTCGCGGTCCTTGGGTTCGATGCGCCCTATTTCTTCCAGAGTCTCCTCGAGCGTCCCGCCATAATCGAAGGTGGTGCCGTCAGAGTATCTGAACCGGTACCACGGTTTCAGTGGTACAAGTTTCACATGGTCATGGAAGTTCTCCCCAAAGAGTTCAAAAAGCTCCTCAAAAAGAAACGGTGCGGTGATGACCGTGGGACCAGCATCGTGACGAAAACCTTCCCTCTCATAAATCTGTGCACGACCTCCGAGCCCCGGGGATCGATCGATCAGGGTTACCTGATATCCTTTTGCCCGGAGCCTGAGTGCAGCCGCCATGCCCCCATAACCGGCTCCAATAACGAGCGCATGCATGGGCGGATAATAATCAGCTCATCGCTTCGAGGCGATGAGAGAGTTCCCGGGCAATCTCACGGAGTAGCGCTCCAGAGCCATTGGGAAGTGATCCGGCGAGAGATGCCGCTTTAGACAGATGCGCAAGTGCATGACTGCGCGCCTTCTCCGATGCCTCGTTGATTGGGCAACCGCTTGCCGCGGCAATCACTAGCAGTGCATTGACGGAAAGGGTCCCGCGATCTTGCTCCACATCCTCCATATCATCGGCGATCTGATATCCGATGGCAAAATGCTCAGCGGCACGCCGCGCGTCCTCCGACCACATCCCTTTGGAGGAACCCTTAAGGGCAAGCTCCAGAGGAAGACTCAAAAGTGCCCCTGACTTGGCGGAGGCGATGGTGTCGTATGCAGCCATGTCGCTCTCTTCATCTCCGATCGGGACTAACCGCGCGCACTGACCCCCTATCACGACTGCAATACGAGAGTGAACTAAGGATAGCAACTCGGGAAGCAGAAGCACGTTACTGAATCGTGCAAGGGCTGCATAGGCGGCTGAGAGAAGCAAATCCCCGGAACACAGGGCGACATGGAAGCCATAGGCTGCGTGGACGGTTTCGACTCCACGCCGGAATTGTTGGCGATCTTCCAGATCATCATGCACAAGAGAAGCGTTGTGGATGATCTCGACGCATGAGGCAATGGCCACCGAATCCTCAGGCGGAAGCCCAAGGGCACTTCCTGCAGAGAGTGCAAGCCTGGCACGAATACGCTGACCTCCAGAGGAGAGGTGATAGGACGCGGCGCGGGTTGAGTCCGATCGCCCCTCAATCAATCCCGCCGATCCCGCCGGCGATGCATGAACTACTTCCGTCATCCTTTCCTCCACCACGCCGAGAAGGGACTCGCCATGGAGTCCTGCTCCTACTCTTATCTTCGGAATCGTGGACATAGTGGTAGACCTAGGCGATAGTGCCCGAGAACTAACCTTAGTTTATAAAGGAAATCCGTGCGCCGAATAAACCGGCGCACGGAGAAACCCCTAAACGTTACTTGGCGTGAGCGTCTGTCTCAGTGACAGCAGCGGCCCAGATGATGACACCGAAAGCGATTTTGTTGAGCACGTCGGCCAAGTTATAAACAATGTTCAGGCCTTTCATGCTATCGTCGTGGCTCATACCGGTCAGGTAGCCGACAAAGTAACCGATGGGATAGATCGCCCATCCGAAGGTGACGATCAGACGCATGAGGTTGAACGCCGTCTTGACTGCAGGAGGCGACTGGTGGGCATTGATGCGGCTGGCCTCGCCGAAGAAAATCTCGAAAAGGATGTAGGCCCAACCGACCATTCCTACAATGAATGCAGGAAGTGCGGGAACATAACCGGCCTCGCCCACATATCCGCCGACGAGCATGACAAGGGTTCCAATCAGCAAGCGCCAGAAAACGCCTGCGGGAACCTTCGTGATTGCCGAGAGGATCAGGAAGAACTCCACCATGAGAAGTGGCACAGTGATGAGCCAGTCAATGTAGCGGTAGACGGTCGGGGTGTCGTGGGTGGTTACCCAAACCTCACGCATGTAGAAGTAGTGAACGGCGGCAACTAAGGTCACGAGTCCGGAGACGGTGAGGGAAGTCTTCCACTTTCCAGAAACTCGTTGGGTTTCGAGGAAGAAAAACGCGGTGGAAGCGACAAGCGCCATGGAGATCAGCCAGAAAGAAATTCCGACAAAATCATTTGGCTCAAGGACAACTCCTGCGGAGGCCTGAGCTCTGGCAGGGATGAGGAGAGCCGCAAATGCGAATAGCGATAGTTTGGGGAACAGGGAACGTATCTTCATTTTTTTAGGGGTTTAGTTTTTTATTTAACGACCGACACACTCAACAAACTACACAACTTCAAATCAGGAAAGAAAAAAGTTTGTGCCCTCTGTTATGCTACTTTTTTCAAGAGGGATCGCGTTAACAACATTACAATGCACTTCCGCTTTCTCCTTCATAATCCTTTGACGGGATTCGTTTCTTGGCTTGGAGTAGTTTTGTGAAGACTGTTTCCCCCGCATCCACCGCGAGATGGCTTCTGATAATGATTGCCCTACTCTCCTCACTATTTGCCGGCTGCGGGGAGTCGAAGTACCAGTCTCCCGAGTACAAGGTCGTGCAGAAAGAGGGTTCCTTCGAGATCCGAGACTATCCCGAACTCACGATCGTCTCAACTCCGATGCAGAAGCGCACTGAGGACGGATCCTTCATGAAACTCTTTCGATTTATCTCTGGACGCAATGAGCGATCCCAAAAGATCTCCATGACCACTCCCGTATTGATGACGGGCGCTGAGTCGGGAATCATGAGCTTTATTGTGCCGGAGGATGTCGTTCGGCAGGGCGTCCCGACCCCCTCGAATCCCGAGGTGACGATCAGCACCAAGCCTCCAGCCCGCTATGCCACCTATCGCTTCTCAGGGCCCAGCAAGCCCCACCCCAGTGAGGTAGCCGCCAAAAAACTCCTTGCCTGGGTCGACTCGAAACATCTCCCAACCCCTGGTTCACCATCACCTATTTACGCCTACTATAATCCCCCGTGGACACCCGGATTTATGAGGCGAAACGAGGTTTTGCTTCGATTGGCACCTTTGGCAACTAAAGCGCCGGGCCATCCCTAGGAGGCGATCAGCCAGCGCATGGATCTCTGGCTCTCACCACATGATGCCAGAGTCCGCACCCTCCGCTCGGAGGGTGAATTGCTCTGCGGAGTTATTCGCTCCCCTTTTGGTTACTGCATCGCAGTGACAGGAGGCGATTACCTGCTCGCACTTCGCTTCGTGGAGAGCCGAGAAGAGGGCATTGTTTCGCTTCAATCCGAGTGGCCCAAGACACCTCTGCGCTACTCTCCTGAGGTCGAGCGACTGATCATACGAGGCTTTGAAAACCCCTCCTTGGTTCCAGTTCTCGCGATCGGAACACCCTTCCAGCTCACGATCTGGGAATATCTCCGACGCAATCGCGCTTCAATGACCCTGACCTACGGCGAACTGGCCAAGGCGATCGGTCGGCCCAAGGCTGCCCGTGCGGTCGGTCGGGCCGTCAGTGCCAATGGTATTGCTTTCCTGATCCCCTGCCATCGCGTTATTTCCCGGGGAAAACTCACAGGCTACCGCTGGGGGGTGGAGCGCAAAAGGAATCTCTTGGCTTGGGAGCTGGCCAACCGCGACCCGCTCGTGATGCCTTTCTAATAAACCTGGGTAACCTAAGCCCCGGGCAAGGAAAGCCTCGGCAGCTTCAGGGCCGAGTCGCGGAATAGGGATGCCGGAGAGACGGGGCCCACGCTTTCCCCGAGTGCGAGAAAGAGATCGATGCGGTTGTTAAGCATAAGGAGTCGCGTGTTCATCAGGACACTCTCGGCGGACAGCATGCTACGCTGGGCCTGCAGGAGCGAAACGATGTCAATCTGGCCGGATTTGTATCGCACAGTGGCGATCTGGTAGGCCTGACGGAGCTCACCGAGTGCCTTCTCCTGGAGTCGTTGGCGGGAGACGAGCGTGACCTCGTTGGAGAGTGTGTTCTCAACTTCCCGGAATGCGTTAAGCACTTGCTGGGCGTAAGCGGCCGCCGCGGTGTCGCGCTGAGCTTTGGTCAACTTCACGTTCCCGGAAATCCTGCCGCCGTCGAGGATCGGAGCCGTGAGGTTGGCCGCCACCGTGTAGAGGAAGCTGCTATCATTAGTGACGTCCTGCAGGAGAACGGAAGGCGTCCCCGCCGTGGAGGTAAGGGATAGCTTCGGCAAGCGCTCGGTCTTGGCGGAGAAGAGACGGTTTTCCGATGCAAAGAGATTCCAATCGGCCGCGCGCAGATCGGGACGGCGGAGGAGCAGTTCGGAGGGAATTCCGGCCGGAACTTCCGGAATGATGCGGGGGAAAGAGGCGCGCCGGTCTTCCAGTTCGGCGGAGGGATAACGGCCAAGCAGAGTCTCGAGTGAGCGCTTGGCATCGGCGTAGTTCTGCCGTCGCTGGACAAGATTCGCCTCGGCATTGGTCTCGTCGGCACTACTCAGACGGACATCGAAGGCGGAGACGGCGCCGTTCTCGAAGCGTGCCCTCGCCAGATCGCGCGTTTTGCGAAGGCTCGCCAGTGTCTCTTCGGCGATACGAACCTGCTCTCGGCTCTCGATCACGGAGAACCATCCCTTGGCGGCCTGTCCAGCAAGCGAGAGCCGGGCTCCTTCGTAGGTGAAGGTCGCAAAGGCGGCATCTGCCTTGGCGGCCGTGGAGAGGGATCTCAGGCGGCCCCAGACATCCAATTCCCAGCTGAGAGCAAGGTTGACGGTGTAGTTCCAGTTGCCCGGATCGATCTGATAGTTGACAGACTGCGCGTTGTAGACCGGCGTGTCGTTGACCGAGGCGCCCGCCCTCACCCCCATCTGGGGATAGAGGTCGGCGGTGGCGACGCGGGATTTCGCGATGGCCGCCCCAAGGCGTCCCGCTGCGGCCTTCAGATCGTAATTGTCTGTAAGGACGCCACGCACCACGGAATCGAGCATGGGGTCGCGGAAGGTGGAGAGCCATCCGGAGGGGGCAAGCGGCGATTTCAGGCCCGTGGCCTTCCATTCCCGAGGAACGGCCACAGGTGATGACGGCTCCTTCTTGCGGGGCGTGGAGCAACTTGGTGTGGCGAAGGCAAGCATCACTGCCGTCACCGAAATGCGTCTGGTCATTGAACGATCCATGGGACGACTATTCCGAGCTGAGTGCAACCACGGGATCAAGTTGGGAAGCCTTACGGGCAGGCCAAAACCCGAAAAGGACACCCGTCACAAAGGCCGCCGCAAAGGATAGCACGACGGGCGCGAGGGTGACGACCGCCTTGGATTGGCCGATGGTTCCGAACTCGGAGACCAGCATTCCGAGAAGCACCCCAATCACTCCACCCAGCAGGCAGACGAGGACCGCTTCGGTGAGGAACTGGAACTGGATGTCTCTACTGCGCGCACCACAAGCCATCCTAACCCCGATCTCTCGCGTCCGCTCGACCACGTTGACCAGCATGATGTTCATGACACCGATTCCCCCGACAAGCAGAGAGACCACCCCGACGGCGCCCAAGAGGAAACGGTAGGCGCTCTGGGTGTTTCGGTTCGTCTCGATCATCGCGGCTTGGTTGAAGATCCTGAAGTCCTCCTGCTGCCTGAGACGGTTGAGGCGCGACCGAATCTCGTCCTGCACCGCCTCGACGTTGACGTAATCATCGACCGTCACGCTGATCTGGTTGATGCGGACGCTCCGGAAGATGCGCGCCTCCCCAGTGGAGAGGGGGATGAGAGCGATGTCGTCCTCGCGGTCTCGCCCGTCGGCACTCCCGCCGCTCACGGTGATCACACCAACGACAAGGAAGGGAGCCCCGTCGATCAGGATCCTCTTGCCCACGGGGTCGCTTCTATCGGGGAAAAGCTCGAGGTAGGCCTTCATGCCCAACACGACCACGGGGGCCTTCGCCTCCTCGTCCCGCTCGTCAAAGAACCCGCCCCGGACCATCACCCGTTTCTCGGCCCTGATAAAGGATGGGGTCGTGGCCAGCACGGTGCAGGCGTAGATCCTGTCGCGGTAGCGAAGTGTGCACGCCGAGAAGACCCTCGGCACGATCTCCTGCACATGGGAGATATCGGCGATCGCACGTGCGTCCTGAAGGGTGAGAGTGCCGCTATTGTACGACATCTTCGCCCCCGGTTCGATCCTCAGCACATTGGTCCCCATACGGCTCATCCATTGCTGCATGTCGCGGCGGGACCCCTCGCCGATAGCCAGCATGGCCACCACCGAGGCGACACCGATGATGATGCCGAGCATGGTAAGGAAAGTGCGGAAGCTGTTTGCCTGGAGCGCATGGAGCGCCATGCGGAACGCCTCGGCAGCATCGGCAAGGAGAGTGATCCTTCCCCTCTCCGCCAAGGAAGGGAGCGCGGGAAGGGAGTCTGCTTCCTGAAGGGCCTCGTCCGGGACAGCGGAGCGCTCCGTCGCCTCATCGATAATGATCTCTCCATCGACGATGCGTATCATCCTGTCAGCCTGCGCGGCCACACCGGGATCGTGGGTGATGAGGATGACGGTGAGGCCCTGCCGGTGGAGTTTCCTGATGCGGGCCATGAGCTCCTGGCCGCGAGCCGTATCGAGTGCCCCTGTCGGCTCGTCGGCCAGGATGATCTCCCCTCCATTCATGAGGGCGCGCGCCACGGCAACACGCTGCTGCTCGCCGCCGGAGAGTTGCGGCGGCTTGTTGGCGATGCGGTGCCCGAGACCCAACCCCTCCAACAGGCTGACAGCCCTCTCCTTGCGTTGCGCCGAGGGCATCCCGATGTAGGCACCGGGCAACCCGACATTCTCGACAGCCGTCTCGTTGGCCAGGAGATTGTAGCGCTGGAAGATGAAGCCAAAGGTCTTTCCCCTTGCCTCGGCACGCTGATCCGCCGAGAGACTGGAAACATCACGTCCCTGGAGCTCGAAGGATCCAGCCGTCGGCGAATCCATGAGGCCGAGGATATTCATCAGCGTGGTCTTCCCGGAGCCGGAGGGGCCCACAATGGCGACGAATTCTCCCTGATCAATCCTCAGGTCGATACCGTTGAGAACGCGCGTTGGCACGTCTCCCGTTTCGTAATCTTTCACGATCCCCCTAAGGAGGATGGCGGGAGTCTTCCCCCTTCCCAATCCGTCGGGGTCTTCCATCAGTGCGGGCGGGCCCTCTGCCGCATTTCGATGGGGCCAGTGATCACCTGGTCGCCGACCGAGAGCCCCGACACCACCTCGACGGTGACGCGGTTTTTCATTCCCAGAGCCACGCAGACCTCGACCGGCTTTCCATCACGCAGCACGAAGACCCTCGTGCCGGCATCCGTGCCATGCTTCTTCTGCAGCGAGTTGGCAGACAATGGGCGCCGGGCGGCATAATCGATCGCGGCGAGCGGCATAAGCAGCACGTCGTCCCTGTGCATCATGGGAAAAAAAACCTGCGCGGTCATCGACGGCATGAGGGCCAACCCGGGGTTCGGGACATCAAAGAGGGTGTTGTAAAAAATAGGCGGTGTCGTCGTGGTGGGACTTGGCTCCATGCCTCGGACCTTCCCCTCGTGCTTTGTTTCGGGATCTCCCAGCGAGGTGAAATAGACAGAAGCACCTGGGCGGATCCTCTGTACATCAGCCTCCGAGACCTGTGCCTTCACGGTCATGGTGGCCATGTCGGCAAGACGGAAGAGGATCGGCGCCGTCTGGGTGGCATTCAGGGTCTGCCCTTCGCGAGCCTGGATCTGGATGACGGTCCCATCGATCGGGGCACTGATTTTCGTGAATCCGAGGTTCGCCGCGGCGGCATCAAGGCTTCCCTGGGCCTTTTCGATCTGGGCGTTGATGGCGTCGATAGCGGCTTTCGAGCGCTCGAACTCAGCTTCAGAAAAATTGACCTCGTCGATGCTGACTGCGTCGCTCTTGACTAGGTTACGGTTTCGCTCGAACCGCTGGGTGGCAAGCTTGAGGGTCGCCTTGGCAGAGGCCAGTCTCGCGGTGAGATCCTTCAGGTTCGCCTGCTCTTGGATCACCTGCGCCCTGAAGAGGGTCGGATCGATTTGCGCGAGGAGATCGCCTTTCTGCACGGTCTGACCAATCTGGACAGCGATTTTTTTCAGGATACCCGAAACCTGCGTCCCAATATCGACATACTGGCTGGCTTCCAGTACGCCGGTCGCCGTAACGGCATCTTCGAGCGTTCCCTTGGTGATCGTGCCGGTGATGTAGGTTTCGGGTTCCGCAGAGCTTCTCATCTTCCAGAAAGCAAACAGCCCGGTCATCAGAAGCAACCAGGGAAGCCATCGGAGAATGGAGAAACGGGGGAGAGTCATAGAAGGGATGACATTAGAGTCTACCAAAGAGGGACGGTCAAACGAGGGTTTTCCCGGCAGGTTACCTTCACCAGCATGGCTTCAACCACTGTGCCAGATCCTCCGCAAGGACAGATTCCCAGCGGAGATTCTGACCCAGATAATCGATCTCCAGTAAGCAGGAATGGAGTGCGTGGCGTGGGAGCCAGAGTTGCGCAGCAAGTTCCGTGGTCCAGCCGGTTTCGATAAATCGTAGGTAGTATTCCTCGGAAGGCCCGTAGATTTTGTCGCCCACCACGGGATGCCCCGAGTGCGCAAGGTGGATTCGAATCTGATGCGTCTTCCCGGTAAAGGGAGTGCAGTGAATGAGAGCGATGGGGCCATGTTTTGGATGCGTCATTCTTTTTAGAACGCGAAAGGCCGTGTGCGAGGGGGCCCCCTCTGGGTGCACCCCACGCTTCAGCCATATTCGGGAGTCCTGCACCTCTCCGAGCCTCAGGATCGGCTCCCGTACCTCCCAATGCTCTCTATCCGGCCAGCCCGTGACGATGGCCTGGTACTCCTTCTTCACCTCTCCCCGCGCCATTGTCATGCTGCAGACGCGGGCGGCCGCGGCGTTCTTGGCTACGAGCACGATGCCGCTTGTCTCACGGTCGAGCCGGTTGATTAGGGAGACCTGACCTCCTCCGGCGATCTCGTAGGCAAGGAGCTCTTTGAGCCGGTCCCAGAGCGTCACCGGATCGCCCGGCTTGCTGGGATGGATGAGCAAGAAAGGGGGCTTCTCCACGGCCAGCAGATCGGGGGTTTCCCCAAGAATTCGAAAGTCTCCTGAAAGGGAGGCCGGTATAGAAGCTTGCTCGGACATGGTTGGTCGTTCATTTGTGAACAACATGATCCGACTCGTCAAAGCCTCCCGCTCCTACGGCACACCTCCAGTCACCGCACTCGACTCGGTTTCTCTGGAGATCGGGCGCGGTGAATTCATCGCCATCACCGGGGCCAGCGGTTCGGGCAAAAGCACGCTGCTGAACCTGCTGGGAGGTCTTGACCACCCCACCTCGGGCGAGGTCATCGTGGATGGGATCCACCTGGAACATGCGAATGACCAAACCCTGACCCAGTACAGGAGGCTTAAGCTGGGGATCGTCTTCCAGTTCTTCAACCTACTTCCCTCCATGACCGTTGTGGAGAATGTCGAGCTGCCTCTCTTGCTACGTGGCGATCCCTCCTCGGGAGTCAGGCAAGCTGCCCTGGCTATGCTCGATCAGGTCGGGATGACTCAGCGTGCCATGCACTTCCCCCACCAGCTCAGCGGAGGCGAGATGCAGCGGGCTGCCATTGCCAGGGGACTGGTCCATGGCCCCTCCCTCCTGCTGGCGGATGAACCGACGGGGAATCTGGACAGTGAAAACGCTTCCCAAGTCCTCGATGTGATTGCAAAGATTGCTTCCCGCCGCACCTCCACCGTCATTATGGTAACCCACAGCGATTCGGTGGCGGCCTTGGCCGACCGGCGTATCAGGATGAAGGATGGACGCATCACTCCGGATGCCACCTGACGCGCCTCTTCATTATCCTCCTAACACCTTAAGACACAGAAGATTTTCCATGGAACTCCAGCGCACTCTTGCGAAGTCTGCCAGCCTCACTGGCGCCGCCCTCCACAACGGAGGCAATGTCACCCTGACCATCCATCCGGCTCCAGTCTGCTACGGTTATAAATTCCGCCGGTCGGATCTTCCTGATGAGCCGATTGTGGATGCCTTGGTCGAGCATGTGAAGACTGTCGAGCGGTCCACCACACTCGTGCAGGGAAATGCCAAGATCCAGACCGTCGAGCATGTCCTCTCGGCCTTGGCCGGCCTCGGTGTTGATAATGCCCTCATCGAGATGGACGCGAACGAGCCTCCGATTGGCGATGGCAGTGCCGCCCCCTATGTCGCCCTGATCCAGCAGGCAGGCATCATTGACCAGGATGCTGCCCGCTCACCCTTCGAGCTAGGCCAACCGATTCACCTGGAGACTAGTGGCGGCTCCATCATGTCGGTCTTCCCTCATCCGGGATTCAAGATTTCCTGCACCCAGGCAAATCACGACGGCCGCTTCACCCAATACCTCTCCCTGGAGATCACCCCCGAGGTGTATGCGCGGGAAATCGCCCCCGCGCGCACCTTCGTTCATTACGAGGATGTGAAGGATCTGATGGAAAAGGGCCTTATCAAGGGTGGCAGTCTGGAGAATGCCCTCGTGATCCGTGGCGAATCAGTTCTCAGTAAAGAACCGCTCCGCTTTCAGGACGAGTTCGTCCGTCATAAGATCCTCGATATCATCGGCGATCTGGCACTTGCGGGACGTCCCCTGAGAGGTCACGTCGTCGCCGTCAGGCCCGGCCATGGCCCCAATACAGAACTCGCGCGCGCCATTGCCAAGCGCCATAGCGACCTTCTGGCCATGGCTCCCACTCCAGTAACCTCGTCGGCACCCGTGATGGATATCAACGAGGTGATGCGTGTCCTTCCCCACCGCTATCCCTTCTTGATGGTGGACCGTGTCGTGGAATTCGACGGCGACACCAAGGCCGTCGGAGTCAAATGTATCTCGATCAACGAGCCCTTCTTCCAGGGTCACTTCCCGGGCCACCCAGTCATGCCGGGAGTCCTGCAACTCGAGGCCATGGCCCAGGTCGCCTCGATTGTTATGATGCGCAAGAGCGAGAATACCGGAAAAATCGGCTACTTCATGAGCGCCGATGAAGTGAAGTTCCGCAAGCCAGTTTTCCCTGGCGACACACTCTTCATTCATGTGGAGATGCTCAAGGCTCGCAAGAATCTGGGCAAAGCTTCCTGCAAGTGCGTCGTGAACGGCGATGTGGTGAGCGAAGGATCACTCCTCTTTGGCATCATCAACAAATAAGAGTCCGTCATGGCACGCATTCATCCTACAGCCATCATCGAGACAACGGCCAAAATCGGCCAATCCAGCACCATCGGGCCCTACTGCATCATCGGCGCAGGCGTGGTCATCGGTGAACAATGCGAGTTGCATGCCCATGTCACCATCGCCGGCCCCACAAAGATCGGCAACGGCAACAAATTCTACCCCTACTCATGCATCGGCCATCGCAGTCAGGATCTCAAGTATGAGATCGAGCCGACCTACCTCGAGATCGGTGACGAAAACTGCTTCCGCGAATTCACGACCGTTCACCGCGCCACTGCACCGGACGGCGTCACGCGCATCGGCAGCCGCGGCAACTTCCTGGCCTACTCCCACATCGCCCATGACTGCGTGGTCGGTGACGATGTCGTCTTTTCCAACAACGGCACCCTAGCCGGTCATGTGGTTGTCGGGGATCATGCGGTGATCGGCGGACTCAGCGGCGTGCATCAGTTCTGTCGCATCGGCGCACATGCCATTGTGGGGGGATGCACCAAGATCGTGCAGGATGTCCCCCCATTCCTGATCGCCGACGGCAATCCGGCCGAGATCCGCGGCGTGAATTTCGTGGGACTCGAGCGGCGCGGATTCGCGCCGGAAGCGATCCGGGAACTCCGCGATGCCTACAAGCTGGTCTACCGTAGTAATCTTAACACCAGTCAGGGATTGGACGCGCTCAGGGCTCAATTCGCTTCCTCGGCACTTGTCACTCATCTCGCCGATTTCATCGCAACAAGCGAACGCGGCATCGTACGCTGAACGGCATCCTGCAGACGCGCCTCCCTCGGCGGAACTTCCCATTGGAAGAAACCCGTCATGAAACGGAACTCTCTGCATTTTAAAACTATGGCCCGTACTATTCCTCTCGAAGACGGCTTCACCGACATCATCGGTAAGGCTCAACGCGGACAATCCATCACCGACGAGTCGCTTGCCGGACTCGCCGGAATCAGCCTCTCGGCAATCCAATCCCTCAAGGCGGGTAATCTCGACGAAGCCACCCTCACGAAGGTGGCGGGAGCCCTGGGGCTGGGTGCCAACGCCCTACTGGCCCTGGCCCGGGGAAGCTATCAACCCGTGCCGATCACAGCGCCGGAGGGACTCGCTTGCTTCAACACGGACTTCGAGGACATGACGGTGAATTCCTACCTCGTCTGGGATCCCTCCACGCGCGAGGCCGCCTTCTTCGATACCGGGGCTGACGGCCAACCGATGCTCGATTTCGCGTCTGCCCACAACCTCAAGGTGAAACAGATTTTCATCACCCACATCCACACGGATCATATCCTCGACCTCGACAGGCTGATCGAGAAAACCGGCGCGCAGGCCTGGGCCTGCGTGAAGGAGCCGCTGGCGGGAGCCGAGTCGTTCAAGCCCGGACGCTCCTTCACAATCGGAAACCTCTCCGTTGAGACGCGCGAAACCAGCGGTCATGCCGCGGGTGGCGTGACTTTTGTCGTGGGTGGACTTGTCCAACCGGTCGCCATCGTCGGCGACTCGATCTTCGCCGCTTCCATGGGTGGGGGTATGGTCTCCTATGCCGACGCCGCACGAAACAACCGAGAGCAGGTGCTGACCCTTCCCGATGCTTCCATCATTTGCTCCGGACACGGTCCCCTTACGACCGTGGGGGAGCAAAAAGTCGCCAATCCGTTTTTCGCGGCCTGATCTTTTCAGATATAACCTGCACCCATTATGAGCAAAGAAACCATCGCAGTCGTAGGAGTCGGCCGTATGGGCGCCAACATGGCGCACCGCCTCAAGGACCGGGGATACAGCGTCGCCGCCGTCCATGACAGCCATGCCCCGCTGGCCGCAGAACTGGCCGCCGAACTTGGGGCGGAGGCGGTGGGATCGCTGGCGCGCGTCACGGAACTGGCCGACGTCATCCTCACCGTCGTCACCGACGATAAAGCGATGCACGCGATTTTCCAACCGCAGGGGGACAGCCTGGTGAACGGAGCGAAGGGGAAGCTCTTCATCAACTGTGCCACCGTCTCCCCTGCGGTGCATCTTGCCGTCGAGGAAGTCGCCCACCAGGCGGGCGCTGAATCCCTCGAGGCCTGCATGGCTTCGAGCATCACCCAGGCCCGGGAAGGAACGCTCTACCTCATGACTGGAGGTGCCGACCAAGCCTTCCGTCGCGCCGAACCGATCCTCAAGGATCTCAGCGCTTCGCTCCGTCACATTGGCGCCACTGGCAAGGCGGCCCAGGTCAAGGCCCTCGTCAACATGGTC
This sequence comes from Chthoniobacterales bacterium, assembly GCA_026461395.1. GTDB lineage: Bacteria > Verrucomicrobiota > Verrucomicrobiia > Chthoniobacterales > UBA6821 > UBA6821. The sequence goes on from JAPJNA010000049.1 coordinate 24,778, forward strand.
ATGAACATCAATACCGCAGGCCTCGCCGAGGGACTTGGACTGGGAGCCGCCCTCGACCTCGACCTGACCATGCTGCGTGAGGTCTTCTCCCAGACCGGCGCGAACTCCCGGGTGCTCGTGACCGACGGCGAGGATATGCAGAACCGCGACCACTCCTGCTTCTTCTCCGGCGCCCACGCCGCCAAGGACAGCGGTATCGCACTGGCACTGGCGCAGGAAAAGGGACTTACCCTCCCCCTTGCCGAGGCGACCAAGAAGCAGTATGACCGGATGGTCTCCGAGGGCTTCGGCGAACTCGATAAATCCGGTGTCGCAGAACTCACCTTCCTGGAAAGGGGAAGCAAGTGACAGCCCCCGAATCCCGACTCACCTTTAAGATTCCCAAACAACATCCATCAACCATGAAACTCCTCTTCATCTGCCCCCGCTGGGGAAGCGAATCGCTTCCCTCCCAAGACTTCATCACCAAAGTACGCGAGGCGGGATATGATGGTGTCGAGATCGGGTTCCTAGATGTCGATCCCGCGGCCGAGGAGACCGTCGCCCTCGCCAAGGCCGCCGGACTTGCGTTAATCACCCAGCACTGGACAACCCAGGATCGCGATCTTGAGAAGCACCTCGAACTCTACGGCCAGCGACTGCACCGAATGGCGGGATTCCAGCCCCTCTTTGTCAACAGCCACACAGGCCGTAACCTTTTCAGCCTTGAGGAGAACAAGCGTGTCTTCGCCGTTGCTGAAAAAGTGGCCGCCGAGACGGGCATCCCGATCCTTCACGAGACCCATCGAGGCCGTTGTCTGCACACGCCATGGAGAACCGGGGAGTTGTTGGCCGCGATGCCTGCCACGCGGATCGTGCTCGATATGTCACATTGGTGCAATGTCTGCGAATCGCTGCTCGAAGATCAGGATGACCTGATCGAACCCCTTCTTCCTGCCGTCGACCATATCCACGCCCGCGTGGGATGGCAGCATGGTCCCCAGGTTAGCGACCCGCGCGCGCCCGAGTGGAGCGATGCCGTGAATGCGCACCTCAAGTGGTGGGACAAGATCATTGCCGCACGCCGGGCTTCGGGCATCGCCCAGTTCACGATCTGCCCCGAATTCGGGCCGCCACCTTATCTGCCTCTCCTTCCCTACACCCAGCAACCCGTCGCCAACCAGTGGGACATCAATGTCCACATGATGAACTTCCTGCGCGACCGCTATCGGTGAAATACCATCGACTGCTCCCCGTTCGTTGCTTGGTGAGGCTCACCAATAGATGCGCGGAGCGATTTCCGGTGGAAGGGGATTCGGGGGCGGCGGCTCGCTCCGCAACAGGGAGCGCCTCACTAGCGTAGGGGATTTCCCGTAAACGCGGGTGAAGCAGCGCGTGAAGTAGAGCGGGTTCTCGAAGCCGCAGCGGTCGGCAATCTCCTTCACCGCGAGACCGGAACGTCCGAGTAAAGCGAGCGCAAGCTGGAGCTTGAGCAAACGGAAAGTCTCCATGGGCGAGTGGCCGAGCGACTTCCGGAAGAGGCGGCAGAGATGCTTCTCGGTCACGCCCGACCGTGCCGCCAACTCCCCCAACTGGAGGGCCCGAGACGGCTTGATGTCGAGGGTCTCCCTCATCAGGTTAAGCGAGGTATGAACGGAATCGGGGAGGCGGGCTCCGATGGAGATCCCGCTCTCATGCGAGGGCTTGAGAAGGACCGTCATCAGACACCGTAGGAAACGGCTCTCCTCAACACCGGCGCTGAGCGTGGGCCAATCCGACTCCCCTTGCGTGGCGATGTTCTCGAGAAGATGCCTCAGCATCGGGGCGACGACCTCCGGGGGATTGGCATGGCAGACGGGCCACTTCCCCGGATCGGGCCAGTCCGAGGGGATCGTGGCGATGTCGAAATGGATATAGGCATGGCGTGTCGCGAGGCGGCGGTCCCACCGGTAGGACTCCCGGAAACCGGGGCGGGCCAGGATCACGCTCCCGGGCGGAGCCTGATGCTCCTCATCATCATGCCGGTAGGTCGCCGTCCCCTCGATCATGAGCACCAGTTCATAGTCCTTCAGGGTCCGTGGAACCAGGCGGTCGCCCGGACGGTAATGGACCACTCCCCCGTAGAGATATTTCAGAACGAGGGCATCCTCGCGGGCTGGCTCGATGTCTGGAAAGGGCATAAGGGTCGTGCATAAAATTGCACAGACCTTGGGTTAACCCAAGCACTCATGCGAATTTCGTGCATGTTTTCACGACTCCTGACCATTGGCAAAACTCACGGAAGGACTAGCTTGAGGAAGTAATTCCCATCCTACCATCATCCATCACTCATCACCCACCACATGAGCACCGACCACGCAACCGCCGCTATCTCCAAACCGCCGACGAAGCTCGACTACAGCCTGACCGGTGAAAACGCCGCCCGCGCCATCGAGCGCGGCCTCGCCGAAGCGGACTGGTACCAATGCGCCGTTCCCCGGGCGACCATGAGGAAGTTGCTGGAGCGGCGCGACGGACCGGCGATCCGCGACACGCTTCTCTGGTTTGCCCTGATCCTTGGTGCCGGATACGCCACGTTCGCGCTCTGGGGCACCTGGTGGGCTCTCCTCCCTTACTTAGTGTATGCGGTGCTCTACGCCTCAACCTCCGACTCGCGATGGCATGAGGCGGGCCATGGCACGGCCTTCAAGACTGACTGGATGAACAATGCCCTCTACGAGATCGCTTCCTTCATGGTCATGCGCGAATCGACCGTCTGGCGCTGGAGCCATACCCGTCATCACAGCGATACGATCATCGTCGGCCGCGATCCCGAAATCTTGGTTCCGCGCCCACCCGACATCGCCGGGATCATCAAGGCCTTCTTCCACCTTCCAGTCTATCCGAATTATTTCAAACATATCCTCATGCACGCCTTCGGACGGATGAGCGCCGATGAGAAAACCTACATTCCTGAGAGCGAGTTTCCCAAGATCTACCGCAAGGCACGGATCTACTTCCTCATCTATGCCTCGGTCATCGCCCTTGCGATAGCGACCCGCAGTATCCTGCCCCTCCTCTTTGTGGGCCTTGCCAACATGGTAGGATCGTGGCTCATGGTCGTCTACGGTCTGACCCAGCATACTGGCCTCGCGGAGAACGTCCTCGATCACCGCCTGAACTGCCGCACCGTCCGGATGAACTTTATCAACCGGTATCTCTACTGGAACATGAACTACCACGTAGAGCACCACATGTTCCCGCTCGTTCCCTATCATGCGCTCCCGCGCCTCCACGAGGCCGTTAAGGAGGATATGCCTACACCCTACCATAGCCTCCTCCATGCCTGGAGCGAAATCATTCCCTCCGTCCTGCGACAGGTGAAGGATCCCGCATATCACGTGAAGCGCAAGCTGCCCGAACCGAAGGCGCGTCTGCAGGAGGGCCTCCACGCCAACGAGGCGCAACCGGATGCTGAGGGGTGGATCGAGGTCTGCTCCGCGCAGGATCTCGGCCCGGCCGACGTGATCCGCTTCGACCACGGCAAGAAGACTTACGCCCTCTACCGGGACGAACATGGCACGCTCTTCGCAACCGACGGCATCTGCACCCATGGCAACACCCACCTTGCCAACGGCCTCGTCAAGGGATCGATCATCGAGTGTCCGAAGCATAATGGCCGCTTCAACCTCGCCGACGGATCCCCAGCGCGCCCGCCGATCTGCCGCGGACTGGCCACCTATCCTCTCGAAGAGCGCAACGGACGCCTTCGTCTTAACATCGCACAGATCGGGGGTGCCGGTGCCCGCCATCAGAAAAGCTATACCCTGCGCGTCGTCAGCAACCAGAGCGTGGCCACCTTCATCAAGGAACTCGTCCTCGAACCGGCCGATCCCTCCGAAAAGATCGCCTTCACCCCCGGCGACTACCTCCAGCTCGACATCCCCTCCTATGGGATGATTCGGTTCCGGGAATTCGATATTCCCGAACCGTACGCATCGGTCTGGGAAGCCCAGCACGTCTTCGACCTCGTCGCGCGGAATCCCGAAGGCGGCCGCCGTAACAACTACTCGCTGGCCTCCAACCAGCAGACTGAGCGGATCCTCCGCTTCAATGTCCGCATTGCCACGCCGCCACCCGGACAGGATTGCCCCCCCGGCGTCGGTTCCGCCTATGTCTTCAACCTCAAGCCCGGCGACACCGTCACCGCCATCGGCTCCTTCGGCGACTTCCACATCAAGCCTACCCAACGCGAGATGGTCTACATCGGCGGAGGCGCCGGGATGGCCCCGCTGCGCTCCCATCTCTCTCATCTCTTCGAGACGGAGAAGACTGCACGCAAGGTCAGCTTCTGGTACGGAGCCCGCTCACGCCAAGAGATCTACTACAACGAATATTTTGATCAGCTTTCCAGGGAGCACTCGAATTTTAATTTTAACCTCGCCCTCTCCTCTCCTCTTCCCGAGGATGCCTGGAAGGGACTGGAGGGCTTCATCCACGAAGTCGTGCTGGAACGCCACCTCAAAGACCATCCCAATCCCAAAGCCGTCGAATACTATCTCTGCGGCCCCCCGATGATGGTCAAGGCCTGCACCAAGATGCTCGCCGACCTTGGCGTTCCCGCCAACCAGATCGCCTACGACGAGTTTTGAGCGCCCATTCCTAGCACCTGCTCACCCTTCGGCCAACTCCCGGACGGCCCGTTCCGTCGAGCGCTTCACCCTGGCGAACGGCAAGGGACTCGAATGCGATGTCATTCCCCTGGGGAGAACCATTACCGATCTACGTCTCCCACACCCACCCGGCGAGCGGGCTCACCATGACGGCCCTCACAATGCAAGATTGCGTGCGGGTTTTCAGCGCAACCGTCCTCGACGGCTCCCTGATAGGGAAGTCTGGAAGGCCTTATGAAAAACATGCGGGACTCTGTCTGGAGCGCCAGGAAGCCCCGGAGCGGTGCACACGCCCCTATTGGGTGACATCATTCTCCGCCCCGGAAAGCACTACGATCAGACCACCCTCTCCCGGTCACCCCTTCCAGCCGAAGAACTTCCGTGACTTGATGATCTCGGCTACCTTGGCGGGAACCATTTGCTCCCATTCCGGATCACCTTTCTGAAGTTTGGTCAGGGCCTTGGCAGAATCGATGCCTAGGTAATCGAGCTTGCAACCGGCCATCGGAACGATGAAACGATTCTCGATCAGGTAGGCGTACAAAGCCCGCAGACTGGGATCGACCTTGTAGGAGGCGGCTTCGATGATGTGTCCCTTGTCGTCCTTGGTGGGATAGACATAGAGACGCACCCCCTTCTTGAAGAGCCGCCCAAGACCCTCGAGAATGCCTCCGTCCAGATTGGTGTAGTACTTCTCGTCGAAGATCTCGTGGAGACTCGGAATGCCAAGCGGCATCCCTATGGCGCGGTCAGTGTAGCGCCGCAAATACTGAATCAGCCGGTAGAACTCACCGTAATTGGAGATAAGCACAGTCTGACCTAGAGCACCGAGCATGTCGACGCGGTCGAGGAAATCCTGCAGGTCGAGTTCCCCGCCGCTCATCAGATTCCTCATCGTGATTTCCAGGATGATCTCGGGCTTCTCGTCGTTCAGTTCCTCCTCCATTAGGAACATCGAGTGACCGCACTCGAGCATGTCGTAAGCGACATTGGTGACCGGTCGGAAACTGCCGCGCTCGATGATGAGGGGCTTGTGATAAAAGGCATCCGCCGCCTGCACCACTTCCCCATCGGGACGGAATAGCACGGCCTGAGCAAGACCCTGGGTGACCAGCTCCAGACACATGATTCGGTTGTCAACCATCGCAAAATCAGGTCCCGAGAACCGGATCATGTCGATCTCGATGCGCGTTGACTCGAGATCATCCAGGAGCGAGGCAATGAATTTCTTCAGATCCTTGCGAAGGAAAAACGCCCCGTAGATGAGGTTCAGCCCGACGATGCCCAGCGCCTCCTGCTGCTCGAGGTTATGTGGATCGAGCATGCGGACATGCATGATGATCTCGTTGGGCTGAGCACGGGGATGACTCTGGTAGCGGATTCCCATCCATCCGTGGGATTCATTGAGCGTCTTGTAGGACCTGGCCGCAACAGTATCGGCAAAGGCAAAGAAGGTGCGCTCCGCTCCGACCTTCTCGTCGAGACGTTCGATCAGCAGATCGTACTCATGGTCGAGCATCTCGCCCAAGCGCTGACGACTGACAAAGCGCGTACTCTTCCCGTAGATCGCATCCGAGAAGGTCATGTCATAGGCGGAGATCGTCTTGGCTACAGTCCCAGCGGCACCGCCTACATGGAAGAAACGTCGGGCGACTTCCTGGCCTGCCCCAATCTCGGCGAAGGTGCCATAGATCGGCTTAGCCATGTTGATCTCAAAGGCCTTCTTGTTCGCTTTCAGATCGATCGGATTGAGCATGGGGAATTTCTAGAGAAGCCTTTCCCGTCTGCCTAGGCAATCCGTGTGGCAATTTCGAAACATAAAACCAAAAACTAATGAAACAGCTGAAATTTAATCATTGGATTCCTTAACTCCATTCTGCGAAAAAACATTTTGATGAAGCGTCTGTGCTTATTTCTTTACCTGCTTCTTCCACTGATTCTGGGAGGCTGCCTCCATCCGCTTCCACGCTACGAACCACCGCTCCACCGTGCCGCTGTTCAGAAAGTCCGAACGACTGCCTACACGCACACCGAGAGTGATCATAGGCGCTACAGTAACCTCTCCGCTATCGGGAAGCCACTCCGCTGCGGCGCGGTCAATAGCGCAGCCGCCGACTGGGCTCGGTGGCCCTGTGGCACCATCTTCCGAATCAGGGCGACGGGAGAGCTCTACGAGGTGGATGACTACGGCTTCGCCCTCTCCGGGGTGAACACCATCGATCTCTACAAGCCCTCCAAGAAAACCATGCGCGAGTGGGGAGTGCGCAGGGTGACGATCGAAGTGCTCAAGTGGGGCGACCCCTGGGCCAGTTACCGCAAGATGGTCCGCGTCCGTAGCTATCGCCACATCAAGCGGATGATGACCGAGATCAAATCGTGGTTTCGCACTCCCCCAGTCGAACCGGTCTTCCCCGCCGGGGGTATCTGTCCTGCGCCACTGCCGGCCTCGCGCTAGAGAAAGAGAGCCTAAGCCGGTTGCTCAACCCACTTGTTGTGCTCTTTAATTAAATCCACCAGGCGATCAACAGCTTCCAATTCTGGAATGTTGAATTTCACAGCTTGCTTTCCGACATAGAGGTTCACCTTGCCAGGAGCTCCGCCGACATAGCCGAAGTCGGCGTCTGCCATCTCTCCCGGGCCGTTGACAATGCAACCCATGACCGCAATGCGGACACCCTTGAGATGAGAGGTCGAGGCCTTGATCCGAGCCGTAGTCTCCTGGAGGTTGAAGAGGGTGCGGCCGCAGGAAGGGCAGGCGACATAGTCGGTCTTGAAGATGCGGACGCCAGCAGCTTGGAGGATATTATAAGCAAGCCGCAGGGACTGTCCCGGAGCCTCCTCGGAGCGCAGTAGGACGGCATCACCGATTCCGTCACAGAGTAGCGATCCCAGAACGGTTGCTGCTGAGAGGAGATGATCAATAAATTCACCGCCTGAAGCAGGAGTGAATATATCCTTCAGCAGAATTGGATGACGCGAATTCACCTGCGCAGCAAGCAGTCGGAAGGCAACGATGGGATCCACCGCAACGCCATCGCGCACGGTGATAAGGCGCGGCTCCGAAACCGCATTCACTGCGGCGATCTCTTCCGGAGAGAGGGGGTCCACTTCCACTAGTAACAAGTCTTCGAGGATCAGTTCCGGCTGGTAGTCGCCGAGCACGTCACGCTTGTGGGCCACGGCCTCATCGACGCGTCGCGGCACAGTAACAGCGACAGTTTCTGTTCCTCCCAGAGCGATCCGCCGAGTGATGCCCTCCAGGACGATCCGTTCGGTAGCACGCCTTTGATAGTCGAAAAGCGGCCAGTTAGCTTGGATCCCGGAAACTGGGGAGACGGCGGCAATTCGTGTTTCAAAGGGAGCCACCAAGGCACGCGCCACAGGGATCTCATGCTCGCTATCCTCGGTCAGCGAGACGCGGATGGTATCGCCGATCCCGTCGGAAAGGAGAGAACCTATCCCGATGGCACTCTTGATCCGCCCATCCTCGCCGTCACCCGCCTCCGTCACACCGAGATGGATCGGATAGTTCCAGTCGGGCCCCTCCGCATTCAGTCGGGCCACAAGTAAACGATACGCGGCGATCATGACTTTCGGATTTGAGGCCTTCATCGAGAAGATCATCTGATGAAAATCGAGATCCCGTGCGATCCGTGCAAACTCCAGGGCACTCTCCACCATGCCGAGTGGTGAGTCGCCGAAGCGATTCATGATCCGGTCGCTGAGCGATCCGTGGTTGGTTCCGATCCTCAGTGCCACACCGCGCTTCTTGGAGAGACTAACAAGCGGAGTGAAACGCTCCCGGATGCGCTCCAGTTCTGCGGCATATTCCGCATCCGTGTAATCTCGGACATTGAATTTTTTCGAGTCGGCGAAGTTTCCTGGATTGATGCGGACCTTCTCTACCCAAAGCGCGGCCTCCATCGCCGCTTCCGGCTTGAAATGGATGTCGGCAACGAGAGGAACGTTACAACCGCGCGCATTCAACTCCGCACGGATTTTTTGGAGATTAGCGGCATCCTTCACGGTCGGCGCCGTGATACGAACCATTTCACATCCGACCTCGACCAGTCGCAGCGTCTCCCGGATACAGGCCTCCGTATCCATTGTGTCGCTGGTGATCATCGACTGGATCCGGATCGGATTGGCCCCACCAAACCCCAAGCCTCCAATGATCACTTCACGACTGGGACGTCGTGCGTAGGAGAAGAGATCGGCCGCATAGCTGAGCGGCACTCCCGTTTGGGCTGCGGCATCACCCGCCCTGCTCATGGCTTTGGAGGGGAAACCGGCGAGGGAGCCGCAACAGTGGAAGCAGGAGATTTTGGCGAGAAGGTCATGATTTCCGCTGTTTTGTCACTCGTAGCTGCCGCTGCAGATTTGTGTCCCTTCACTAAGTCACTGACATCGTAAAAGGAGATATAGAGCATGGTTCCGATCAGCAGCATGGCAAAGGTGGTCTGGACAATCTCCAGCGTCTTCTGATGGATCGGATGTCCGCAAATCCATTCGATAAAGGCCAACAGGATATGCCCGCCGTCGAGAACAGGCAGCGGGAGCATATTCATGACGGCCAGGTTGACGTTCAGAACGACACTGAACCAAAGGGCCAACTGCCACCCCATCGGACTCTGGAAGAGAAGGTAGTAGATCCTCATGATCCCAACGGGCCCGCTGAGCTGTTGGACGCCTATTTCGGAATGGCGGGCCGTGACGGCCGAGATGGTCTCCCACATGGTCAGAAGGCTCGACTTGATCTGGGTGATGGGATCCGGATGGACCAGCCTGACAAGCCCGCGCTGATCCCATTGGATACCGAGGCGTACCTGCTTCTCGCCCTCCGGAATGCGTGGGGTGATGGAAATGGGGAAATCTGTACTGCCACGGCGGATTGTCAGAGTCACTGGGGCTCCCTTGGTGGCGCTTAGCAGCTCTGCAAGTGTCTGGCCGCTGTACAGAGTCTGCGCATTGGCAGCAATCACGAGATCACCGGCTCGTAGCCCGGCCTCTTCAGCGGGGCTGTTTGGGATGACCCGCGCAATCAACGGGGTCATGGCCGGAATAATCTGGATCTGGCGCAGGTTCTTCCGCCCCCAACCTTTGGTTGGCTCGACAACGGGCTCCACCTCGACCGCCGATTGCTTGCCGGCGCGTTCGTACCGGATAGGCACCACGGGAGCCGAGCTGATAGCTAGATTCCAGGCAACGCTGTCACTCATCCGCCCCATGCCATTAATCCGAGTGACCGGATGTCCGTTGACGGCCAGGATCCTGTCTCCAGGTTGCAGTCCAGCCTTGGCAGCGGGTCCTCCCTCAAGGACATAGCCAATCATGTTGGTCGTTTCGGCCTCGCTGACAGGGCGGCCAACATACCAAACCACGCAGGCAATCAGAAAAGCTAGTCCAAGGCTAGCGGCGGGACCGGCAAGAGCGACGATGATCTTGTCGAGGGGGCGTGCCGGCGGCAAGGCCTCACCCTTCTCATTGGTCTCACCTTCCAAAGCCTCCATGGGGGCGAGCTGAGGAATAGCCACGAATCCTCCAGCAGGAATGCTGCCGAGCCTGTATTCTACGCCGTTGATTGTCTTGGACCAGAGCGCCTTGCCGAACCAGATAGCGAACTTCTCCACTTTCAGACCACGCCATTTAGCGGCGAAAAAGTGGCCCAACTCATGCACGACAATGAGCAGGTTGAAGAGGAGTACCACCTCGAGAATAATACCGATGACTTTAAGGGCTCCTAAAAACATGAACGCCAAGCCTCGCCCCTACCGGGGTAAAAATCAATCGCTATGCGCTTCCGAAGGAGGCAGAGGTAAGCAGGCTGAAAACTGTAGTCTGTTGGACTATTGGGCTGTAGGTCACAGGCCGAGAATAAACATGGTTTTTTCCCAACACCGGCCCCTTGGATTTTCGATTCAGCTTCTCTTCAAGAGAACATCCCGTTCGTAGGAACGGACTTCGCCCATCCAGTCGGTGGGGACCTCCTGACGGTGGCAAAATTCCTGCCAGACCGCCCCGACAGGGAGAGTCTTGGACTCCTCCATGAGGGCCAGGCGCTCCCAGAGTGCGCCGGAGTTCTCGGCGGCGCGGAGTTTGTCGAGAGGTTGGAGAAGCGCATGAAGGAGCGCCTTCTGGGCGCTCCGGGTGCCGATGACCCACGCGGCGATGCGGTTGATGGAGGCGTCGAAGAAATCGAGCCCGATGTGGGTGCGGCCAAGGAAGTCGCCGCGCACCAGTTCCTCCATGATGGCGATCGTCGGGTCATCCAGCAGGACGACATGGTCGCTGTCCCAACGCACGCCGCGGCTGACATGGAGCAGGAGTCCGGGAACAAACTGGAGCACCGAGGAGATCTTGTCGGCGATCTGCTCGGTGGGGTGGAAGTGTCCGGCATCAAGGCAGATCAGCTTCTGCCTTGTCACGGCGTATCCGAGGTAGAACTCGTGGGAGCCCACGACGTAACTCTCGCTGCCGATCCCGAAGAGCTTGCACTCGACGGCGTCGAGGTTGATCGCCGGGTCGATCTTCTCCACAAAGATGGCGTCAAGCGAGGCCTCAAGCCGCTCGCGGGGCCCCTTGCGGTCCGCCGGAAGATCCTTCGAGCCGTCCGGGATCCAGACATTGGTCACGCAGGCCGATCCGAGCTGGCGGCCGATCTCGGCACCGATGCGGCGGCAGGCCTTACCATGCTCGATCCAGTAGTCGCGGATCCCTTGGTCGGGGCTGGAGAGGGTGTAGCCCGAGGAGGCCTTCGGATGGGCGAAGAAACTCGGGTTGAAATCCATGCCGAGCCCCTGTGCCTTGGCCCAGTCGATCCAGCCCTGAAACTCGGCGACGCCGTAGTCGCTGCGCTCCGTTTTCCGGCCCCCGAGCTCCGCGTAGCAGGCGTGGAGGTTAAGACGGTGGCTCCCGGGGATCAGGGAGAGCGCTTTTTCCAGGTCCTGACGGAGCTCTTCCGGCGTCCGCGCCTTGCCGGGATGGTTCCCCGTGGCGGCCAGACCGCTTCCGGCAAGGTCGGCTTCCGCTTTCTCAAATCCACCCACATCATCCCCCTGCCAGCAGTGCAGCGAGATCGGCGTGGAGGCGAGACACTTGATCACCTCCTCGGTGTCGACCCCGATTGAGGCGTAGGTTTCCTTGGCAAGTGGGTAAGCGTTCATGCTTTTATTGATGATGTGGTTGGGTGTGAAGGGAAGTTTTCCGTGGAGCGGTGGTAGGGAAGCGCGCTTCCCTAGCCTTGACCCTTGAGCCAGGTCCCGATGCCGATGATGATCGTGGAAAGAATCAGCGTGCCGATGCCCATGGCAATAAGGGCGTGGGTCTTTTTGCTCGCCCCCTTCCACTCGTGGAAGATCCATCCCCACATCGTGCTAAAGATGATGATGCTGGCCATGTGGAGCGTCCAACTGGCGAAGCCGAACCTGCCCATCTGGGTCTCGCCCATCGTGTAGAAGAAGAACTGTAGGTACCAGATCGTCCCGGCCAGGGCGGAGAGGATGTAGTTCCTGACCATCGGCACCCGGAGACCTTCGCCTATCGGATCGTGGTCGGGGGCTGCAACGGGAGTGATGCTCCCATGCTCACCACCCCCGGCACCGCCGAGAGCCGCATGTTCCTTACGCACTGTGCCGCTGAGGTACTGGTAGGCCGTGCCGTTCTTGAAGTGGAGGAACAGACACCAGAGGAAGTTCGTCGTGAAGCCGCCGAGCAGAACGACCACCAGCTTCGGAAGTCCTGTCCAGATCTGATCCGTGCCGGCCAGCAGCGAGGCCTCTCCGATCGGTTTGCCGGCCGTGAGGGCGAAGGCGAAGCAGGCGCTCATGACGCCGGAGAAGGTGGCGACAGCCATCCCCTTGGGGAAGTTGAACTCCTTGACGGCTTCCGTCTTCGCCGACTCGTCCATTTCCCGCTCCTTGTTGAGTCCCGCCAGGGCGGCGAGTCCGATGCCAAAGAGGCAGGCCACGACACCGATCAGCGTGATCTGGCCGGGCAGCGTGGAGGCGATCTGGACGATTGTTTCGTCGCACGGAATGGAGGGGATGAAGAGCTTGGCGATGGGCGGAAGGAGCGTCCCGAATGCGGCGCAGTAGCCGAGGGCGACACCCATGCCGAGCGACATGCCGAGATAGCGGATCGTGAGGCCGAAGGTCAGGCCACCCAGACCCCAGAGACATCCGAAGAAATAGGTCCACAAGAGCGTACCGCCACTCTGGCGCGTGATCACACCGTGCAGATCATGTGTCATCACCAGCGCCATCAACGACGGCATGATGATCCAGGAGGCGACACCGCCGACCATCCAGGCGGTTTCCCAGGCCCACTTCTTCACAAAGCGGTACGGGACATAGAAACTTCCGGAGGCAAAGCCGCCGAGCCAGTGAAAGAAGACGCCGAGGAAGGGATTCATGACCGGGGGGAGGAGGAATGCGTCAGCAAACGGTCGCGATCTCCACGCCGAGAAGCCGTGCGATCTTGATCAGCTTGCCGGAGAGGTGACCCACCCCGACCGCGCAGTGGTGAGCAGGCCCCTGCGCGTTCCATTCGTTCATGAAGCGGCGAGCTCCGATGGGGAACCTGTAGCGGCTGTTGGTGTTACCGATCTCAAGGATCGGTCCGGGAATGGACTCCCCCTCGGCGACGAGGAGCTTGAGCCTGTTGTCCACGGTCTCCACCACGCTGAGCAGGGTGACGGGACCGTGCTTAACCGACATCTCCACGGAGAGGCCACTTCCTACCTTGCCGTGGTAAACCGCCAGGGGGCGCACGCGGGTCGGTCCCTCGGCGATGGCGATGTGCCCTGGGCCGTCGTGCCCCATCAGGACGACATCATCGTTCCAGTCAACGGCGTAATACTCGGTGAAGGATCCGCCGGCACCGAGCAGATCCATGATCTTCATGGCCTGGACGTTCTTGATCTCGAGCTCCCCGGCGACGGGACAACCCTGCGCGGTGAGCAGCGAGTTGCCCAGGATGATGGAACTAACCGATTCCTCGTTCTCTGCAATGCCGGTGCCCATGTGGTAGTAGGCCAAGGAACCGAGCCGCTTCCTGCGGACGAGGCGGTCCAGGGCGACGGAAGTGCGGGCCGCCCGCAGCAACTCCTCCACGGGGCAATCCTCCTGGACATCGAACTCCCTGCGGAACTCCTCCACCCGCGCCTCGGCCTCGGACGAGCTGACATCGCGGCGCAGGGCGCTGAGTTCCTCGACCTCAAGGATCTCGATATGCGTGCCGAATACCGAACTCTGAAGCGTGAGGTCGGAGTAGATGTCGAGCATCCCGTTGTAATAATGGCCCATGACCCCAAGACGGTTGTGCTCCATCCCGTGGACCACCCGGGCGGCGTCTATCCAGTCGTCGATCTCCCCCCAGCACACGGGATCATCCTCGAGCCTTCCGGTGACCTGGTGAAACGGTATCCGGGCCCGCGTCAGGACATTGGCGATCTCGGGCACGGGACACGCCCCGCAGTGGGCCAGCCATTCGCCGGTCATCGCCGTGCGGTCGCCCATGCGGTTGAAGGAGGCGTAATCGATGGCCGCCTCCGGGGAGAGGTTCAGCAGAACGACCGGCACCTTGGCGCGCCGCACCATCGGAAGGACGGTCGAGGAAAGGGCGTAGGTGGTCGAATGGATGAGCAGGAGATCGATGTCGGCCACCCTCAACTCGTGACCCGCGGCAAGCGCCCTCTCCGGAGAATCAACGAGGCCGAGATTCACGATCTGCACGCCGGGTCGCCCGAGCTTCGATCCGATCCGCGCCGTGTAACCCTCCAAGCGTTCCTTCAGGCCGGGAAACTGGGGCCAGTAGGTGTCGAGTCCGATTCCGACAAGTCCAATGCGGACGCTAGAGGGGTTTTCCATCTCGGCAAAGTAACAGATGGCCTCCGTCGGGGAATGCGGATAATGATCTTTTTCATACAGAATATGACCAACTTTCCCAAGAGGGATGAGCGGACGAAGGATGACTATTTCCGCTATTTTCCCGACACCAAGGACCTCGAACGCTGGGGCATCTGGGTCTCCGCTTCCGGCATCGCCACCGTGGCGCCGGGGAACCCCTACCCTCCGCTCCCCCACCCCGGGGACCATCATTTCGAGTGGGAACGGGGACGGGTCCTTGAATCCCTCCAGATCGTGATGGTGACCGCGGGCGAAGGACTACTCGAAACCCGGCAGACCGGCGCGAAGCGGATCAGCGCGGGGAGCGTCATCCTCCTTCGCCCCGGGGTATGGCACCGCTACAAGCCCGAGCCGGAGACGGGCTGGAGGGAAAGCTGGATCGAGATGCGGGGGCGGGTGGTCACGGATCTCCTGCAATCCGGAACCATTCCCGACGGCCCCCTGCTCCGGGGAAGCCGGCTCACGCCTCTTCTCGAGGAACTCCTTGAGACGATCCACAGGAGAACGGGCGCGAAAATCCCCACCCACCGGCCGGAACTCTCCGCGGAGGCGCTCAGGATGCTGGCGCTCCTCTGCGGCATGGAGGCGGAGGAACCCGCCGGGGAGACCCTCCGCGCGGCCGTCACGCGGGCCGAACACCACCTGGCCGAACACCACGCCGAATCCCTCGACATGCAGGATATGGCAAGGATGCTCGGGGTCTCTTACTCTAGCTTTCGCCGCGCCTTCCGGAAAGAGACAGGCCTCTCCCCCTGGCAGTATCTCATGAGCGTCCGCCTGAACCGTGCGCGCCGACTGCTCTCCTCACGTGAGACCAAGCTCGAGTCGGTCGCGGCCGCCGTCGGGTTCAGCTCCGCCTTTCACCTCTCTGCGGCGTTCAAAAAGGCCTACGGAGTTTCCCCCGGCAACTGGAGAAAACAGGATCGGTAACTCGGGTTAGCCGCCATTGCGTGCATCACTGCTCAGACTTTTGCATTCAGCTAGGCCAGAGGAGCGAAGTGAACAGAACTTTCTTCCGTTGAAAAACCCTTCGGATGATGGCGAAGGGATTCACAACATATCACCCTCTAACAGTCTAAAAACCTTCAGCCTAATTAGCTTCCTCGTCCTAGGGACAAGGAGAGAGATTGCCCCGCGATGCCGTTAGGTCGCGATCCCGTTCCCAATATAGGTTAGGGTGGAGACCTCCGTGCAGACCGCTGACCTCCAGTGAAGGCCTGTCATTGTTCCGCCCGGTTAGCCTCCGGTTTGATCACATCGGATCGGGAGCATACAGACCGAATCCCGAACACCGCAGGGCAAATTCAAAATGTGGAGAGAACGATAACCATGTTTATGGCTCGAAGATTCAGCCACGGACCTCGGCTCCCGCCGCTTCCCGAAGCCGGGCGACGATGCGTGTGACCGCCTCGTTCACCTCTTCCGTGGTTAAGGTTCTTTCGGGATGAAGGAAAGTCAAGGCGATGGCCAGAGATTTTTTGCCAAGGGGCACTTTGACTCCCTCGGAATCGCTGAAGACATCGAAAGGAGTAACGGCGGAGAGTAACTCTTCCCGTGCTCCCAGAACCGCCTGCTCGATAACGGAGTAGGAAGTGGCTGCATCCATCAGTAGGGCCAGATCGCGGCGAACCGCCGGGAACTTGTGAAGTGAACTATGCTGCTTCGGATCCTTCGAGAACCCAATACCGTTAGTAATCTGCAATGCATGGAGGTCGAGTTCGGCTACAACGATCTGACCCTGATGCCCGCCGACCATCAACTCGCGCGTGGCAGATGGTGAAAGAACGCCGAGAATGCCGGCGGGTTTGCCCGCTATCAGGATCTCGAGAGCCAGAGGTAATGAGGCATGCGTTTTAGCACGGAAGGTGATCGGTTCCAGGCGAGTACCTAGCAGTTGGATAACGCCCTTGAGATCATAGAGATCCAGGGACCTCTCCCCATCCTCCTTACCACGCCAATTCTCGGGCGCTGTGCGGCCCGTCATGACAAGACCGAGGCGGATCGACTCCTCGGGTTGCTCCTGCTGGTAGACTTTGCCGATCTCGAAGAGCCGTATCGAATCAGTGCCATGACGCAGATTACGCGAAACGGCCTCCAGAAGTCCGGGTATCAGGCTGGCTCGCAGGGTAGAGTGCTCCTCACCCATCGGGTTGCGGACGGCGATCACGCCTCCGGTAGAGAAGGCTTCCTGATCGCGGCTGCCGGTCAGTGTTCCACTACGAGCTTCATGAAATCCTCCACCCGAGAGGCGACGTCGCAGACCGCAAGCGAAGTCATAGGCCTTGTCGGCATCGCTCGAATGAGCAGGTATACCAGCGCATTTTGCTGTGATGGAGTTGATCCCATGGAGTCGAGCGACCTCCTCGATCAGATCGACCTCGCGGGTCAGGTCGTTCCGCCAGGAGGGAATCTGAAATCCCAAATCAGCTTCACTTGCGATCTTTTTTAGCCCCAGCTTCGTGAGGAGTATGGCAATGGAGTCGTCGTCCAGATCGATGCCGAGAAGCGAGCGAACACGATCACCGCGCAGAGCCACCACGCGCGGCGTGGGAAGCGATCCGGCGATGACGAGTTCCGCAGAAGGTATTCCTCCTGCCAACTCCACGATCAGAGCCGCAGCCCGTGCGGAAGCGGCCAGTGATCCTTGGGCATCGACTCCGCGCTCGAAGCGGTAGCTGGAGTCGGTCGAAATTCCGAGTGCTCGGCTCGATCTGCGGATCACGGTCGGCTCGAAGAGGGCGCTTTCTAACAGAATCGATGTGGTCGTTTCAGAAACCCCGCTTTCAACGCCTCCGGTGATTCCGGCAATAGCTTGGGAGCCCTTGGCATCGGCGATCACAAGATCATGCGCGGTGAGCTTGTACTCTTTTCCATCAAGGGCGGTGAAGGCTTCCCCTTCGTTCGCAAAGCGCACGGTCAGAGCCCCATCGACCTTACCAGCATCAAAGGCGTGAAGAGGCTGAGCCGTCTCGAACATCACGAAATTCGTGATATCGACAATGTTATTGATGGAACGGAGCCCAACCGATTCGAGACGCTTCCGGAGCCACTCGGGGCTCGGACCTATTTTGACACCGTCGATGCGGCGGATGCTGTAGAAGGATGCGGCGTCGGGAGCGGCAATGGCGGCGACGGAAGCATTCTCCTTTGTAACAGGCAGCTCAGGATCCTTGGTGATAAGCTCTCCACAGCCAAAAGCGGCCGCTTCACGGGCCACACCAACATGACCGAGCCAGTCGGGACGATTTGGCGTGATCTCGATCTCAAAGACTTCCTCCGCTGGAAAGAGTTCGCTCAAGGGCGTGCCGATTGCGGTCTCCGAAGGCAGGATCAATAATCCATCAGCTCCTTCGCCGAGGCCGAGCTCCTTGGAACTGCACATCATCCCCTCGCTTTCGACGCCACGCAGCTTGCCAACCTTGATCTTGAAATCACCGGGCATCACGGCGCCGGGTTGCGCGAGCGGCACCTTGTCACCGACCTTGTAATTCTTGGCTCCGCAGACGATCTGGCGCGGCGTGCCACTGCCATCATCGACCTTGCAGACGCTGAGGCGGTCGGCATTCGGATGCTGGATTGACTCAAGGATCTGGGCGGCGACAACCTTTGGAATGGCAACGCCTGTCGACTCGATCGAACCGACTTCGAGGCCAGCATCAGTCAGAATACGCGCGATCTCGGCAACCGGCTTTTCGGTGCGGAGATAGTCCCGGAGCCAGGAAAGGGAAATCTTCATAGGCGTTTAGGCTGTGAAATCAGGGGGTGAATCGGGAAAGGAAGCGCAGATCGTTCTCGCTCAGCATCCGGATGTCGGAGACACCCGTGAGATTCATGGCGAGCCGGTCGAGACCGAAGCCGAAGGCAAAGCCGCTCACCTTCTCGGGATCGTAGGCATTGTCGCCGCGCTTTTTGTTCACTTCCTCGAAGACGGCGGGGTCGACCATACCGCAGCCGGCGAGTTCCATCCACTTCCCGCCTAGGGCCTCGGTACGGAGATCGATCTCGTAGCTCGGCTCGGTGAAGGGGAAGAAGTGGGGGCGGAAACGAATCTCGGTACCGGTGCCGAAAAGCTCGCGGAAGAAGAATTCGATGGTTCCCTTGAGATCGGCCAAACTCACGCCGGGAGCGACATAGAGTCCCTCCATCTGGGTAAACTGAGCGAGATGCGTGGCATCAACCTCGTCGCGGCGGTAGGCGGCGCCAGGGGCGATGATACGGATCGGGGGCGGATTTGCCACCATGGTCCGGATCTGAATGGACGACGTATGCGTGCGGAGCAAGCGTCCGTCAGAGAGATAGAAGGTATCCTGCTCGTTCCGGGCCGGATGGTCGGCAGGCGTGTTCAGCGCGTCGAAGCAGTGCCACTCGGTCTCCATGTCGGGACCGTCGGCAATGGCAAATCCTAGCCTGCGGAAGATTTGTACGGCACGGTCCACCAGGAGGGTGAGTGGGTGGAGTGATCCGGCCTCGGGGGCGGTGCCTGGCAGGGAGGCGTCGATTACGGAGAGCGCGGCTTCATCCGCCTGCGCAGTGAGAGCCGTTTCCTTCTCATCGAGCGCGGCCGTGACAGCAGTCCTCAAGTCATTGAGAAGTTTACCCATGACAGGGCGCTCTTCCTTGGAGAGCGCGCGCATCCCTTCGCTCAGCAGGGAGACCGATCCGGTCTTGCCGAGGTAGCGGACGCGAGCTTCCTTAAGAGCTAAAGCATCGGACGCCTCCGCAATAGCGGAGAGCGCCTCGATGCGAAGCTGGTCAATCTGGCTGCTAAGCGCTGGTGTCTGGGTCTCCACTTAGGGAAATCCCGGTGACCGCCCTTAGGCTGCGACAGCCTGCGGCGCCTTGACTTTCGGCTTTGCCTCGAGGGCGGCCTTGGCCTTGGCGACGATCTGGGTGAAGGAACCCTCATCCGTGATCGCGATGTCCGAGAGGACCTTGCGATCAAGCAGGATGTTGGCGGCCTTCAGGCCCTCGATGAAGCGGTTGTAGCTTAGTCCCTGAGCGCGGACAGCTGCATTCAGACGGACGATCCAGAGGGAACGAACGTTGCGCTTGCGTGTTTTACGATCACGGTAGGCCCAGTACTTGGCCTTCATCCGTGCATCCTTCGCATAACGGTAAAGTTTGGAACGGCGGCCGCGGTATCCGCTGGCTTCTACGATGACCCGCTTGCGACGTGCGCGACTGGCGGGTGAATTGGTGGCTCTTGGCATCTCTTATTTCCACCGCTGTGACACGGTGGACCTCGTCGGGCTGGCTGTTTGTGTTGTTCGATCCGGGATCTCACCCGCCCGGGAAGGCCGGAAATCTTCCGGCCAGATCCTCGGATCGTATTTTTTAACCTTTTATCGCAGGCCGAAAGGCAGATTCAGCTTCACTCGGCTCACATCGCAGTCTTCAACGACGACCTGTTTGCCAAGCTTCCGCTTGCTCTTGGAGCTTTTGCACTCGAGCAAGTGGCGCCGACCAGCCTTCGAACGAACGACCTTGCCCGTGGCGGTGATCTTAAACCGTTTGGCCACGGACTTCTTGGTTTTGCTACGTGCGATTGCTTTTGGCATGGGGGGTGGAAGATTTCAGAGTGAGAGCCGCTTGGCAACAATAAAAAGGCTCAACTCACAAACTCGAGTTTGTCGAGCCTAGGAACAAGCCCTTGGTCGGCTGCCCTCCCCAGGAACTCCCGGATCGCCGCACGACCGCTCTCGCCATAATCGAGGGTGTAGTCGTTCACATACATCCCGATGAATTCATCGGCAAGAGGGACCTCCATGCCGCGCGCATGGGACATGCTGTGGTCGACGGCGGCGCGGCGATGCTCCAGGCCGTAGCGGATGCTCTCCTTCATGATGATGTTGAGCTCACGGCGCTGATCGGAGTCGAAGTCCTTGCGGATGACATTGCCGCCGAGCGGAAGGGGTAGACCCGTCTCGGCCTTGAACCACTCGCCCATGTCGGCGATTTTTTCGAAGCCCTCGTTGGCATAGGTGAGCTGTCCCTCGTGAATAATCAGGCCGACATCGACGGAACCTGAGCGAATCGCATCAAAGATCTCGTCAAAAGGAACGACCACATGGTTGAAAACAGGTCCAAGAAAGAGCTGTGCGCTCAGATAGGCGCTGGTCATAAGGCCGGGGATGGCAATCTTTTTGGATCGGAGCCAGGTCTTCTTCTCCTCAAGCGAGGCATCGGCAGCAGGCCCTTGATTCTGAAGGGCCACGAACATCGGCCCGTAGCCGTCACCCATGCTGGCTCCACACGGCAGCAGGGCATACTTGTCGAGCAGGTGGGCATAGGCGTGGATCGAGACTGCAGAGAGGTGGAGTTCACCGCGCATCGCCCGCTCATTCAAAGTCTGAATGTCTTGGAGGATATGCTGGAACTTATAGCCCATCAGGTCGATCTTCTCGGCCGCCATGGCGTAGAACATGAAGGCGTCGTCGGGATCGGGCGAGTGGCCTAGGAGAAGCGTGGTGTCAGGTGCGTGGGACATGGATGAAAAGTATGAAGGCTGAAGTCTAAAGGCTAAAAGATAAAAGGTGTCTCGTGGAAGACAACTGCCAGAAAAAAGATTAAAAGCTGGCAGCTAGATTCCTAAGTAGGCCGGGGCCTTGGTAGATGAAGGCGGTGTAGACTTGCAGGAGATCGGCTCCGGCATCCAGGCGCTCCTTGGCCGAGGCGGCATCACTGACTCCGCCGCAGGCGATGACGGGAATTTTTGTTTGCTGACGGATCGTGCGCAGTGCCACCAGAGAGCGATGACGAACAGGAACCCCGCTCAGCCCTCCTGTCTGATCTTGGGAATGAGGAATCGCGGAGTGGTCGAGCGTGGTATTGGTGGCGATCAGGCCAGCCAGCTGCTCCGTCTCGGCAAGCTGGACGATTGCGATCAGATCCTCCTCCGCAAGATCGGGGGCAACCTTCACGAAGAGAGGGCAACGTGGAGGGCCCTCCCAATCGCGCAGAGTGCGGATGATCCTGCCCAGAGCCTCGGTCGATTGCAGATCGCGCAGACCCGGAGTATTGGGCGAGCTGACATTGATCACGAAATAATCACCCAAGCCATGAAGACGCTTGAAGGAGGCTAGATAATCCTCATGAGCCCGCTCCGCAGGCGTCACTTTCGACTTTCCGATGTTCAAGCCCACGGGGATGCGCGGCCATCGACCTGCGGCTCTCAGTCCTTTCAGGCGCGTTGCAACCGACTCGGCTCCCTCGTTGTTGAATCCCAGCCGGTTGATCAGGGCCTGTTGCTCAGGATAGCGGAAGAGTCGGGGCTTCGGATTGCCCGGCTGGGCCAGCGCGGTGATCGTACCGATCTCCATGAAGCCAAATCCCAGAGCCTCCCAAGCGGGAAGAGCGATTCCGTTCTTGTCCATCCCGGCTGCAAGACCGATCGGATTCGGAAACTTGATTCCCGCCACCGTGCGGGGACTCTTTGGCAAGGACTTACCTGCGGTTAAACGAACCAGACCGGGATACTGCGATCCAGCCTCCAGAAGACTCATCACGGCGTCATGGGCCTGCTCCGCATCCAGGGCAAAGAAGATCGGGCGAAGGAAGCGTTGGTAGAAATCCATCTAGAAATGACCTTTATCAGCATTTCAAAAATCAGGAACGCACGAAATCAGCGTTCGGTGTGAAGGCATTTGCTACAAAAGGCACAAGAGGCACAAAAAAATACGATGCTAGCTTCAGCTTTAAAGTTTCACGTTTCACCTTTGATGGCATCCGCCTCCCGGCGGACGGTGCCACCCTTCGGGCAACGACTCTGTCGTTGTCTTCCGCGCTAGTTCCCACGAGCTTGGTTCATAATTCATCCTATCCCATCATGCTCCCAATCACTCATCTCTGGACACGTCTCTCTTCCGTCAAATGGGAAGACGCCTGGGTCGAGCGACTGTGCTTTGCCGGCGAACAGAATCTGGTCATCAAGAAGTTCCCCGCCTCCCGTTCGATCAAGCTCGATCTCTATACCGACGCCACCAACGGCAAGAAACTGATCAAGGCATTTGGTGGCACCCTGCGCCCTTTTGACGCCAAGGGTTGGCAGCCTCCTGCATCCAAGATGATCGATCCTCTCCGCATCAGCGGAGTGCTGCGCATCTATCGCGATAAAGCTCTCTTCGCGAAGGAACGCAACGCCGGGAAAGGTCTCCCCCTGCTCGTTCCCAGTGGCATGGCCTTCGGCACCGGAGACCATGCCACCACGACCCGCTGTCTTCAGCTGCTCGTTAAGGCCTCTGCACCTCTCCTGGCTTCCGGCAAGCCCTGGTCGCTACTCGACCTAGGTTGCGGCTCTGGAATCCTGGCTCTTGCCGCCGAAACACTCGGCGCCGGAAAGGTCCTCGGCTGCGACTTCGATGAAGCCTGCGTCCGTATCTCCAAGGAGAATGCTAAACTCAACAAGCTAACCGCATCTCGCTTTATCAAGGCCGACGTTCTCAAGTGGAAGGCCAATGAGATGGGAGGCGCCTATGATATCGTCACGGCCAATCTCTACTCGACCATCCTCACCGTAGCCGCCCCGATGATCATCAAAGCCATCAAACCTAGTGGCACACTCATTCTCTCGGGCATCCTAGCCGTGGAAGAAATAGCCATCCTCAAGACCTTCTCAAAACTCCACCACATCAAGACACTCAAGCGTGGCAAATGGGCAGCAGTGATGATGAGGAAAGGCTGAAGCGATTTAGGCTGAAGGCTGTTAGGGCAGAATTCTGAAAGTCCGAGTCTCGTTTTCATTTGAGGACTTCCAAGGCTTGGAAGTTTGGATGCAGCGCTTGGCCGCCAAGTGAACCAAGCCTCTGGGAAGAGGCGCGGAGAAGTTGCCGTAGGCAAACCCGAAGGGCGGCACAGCTTTGCGGGAGCAAAGTGCCGTTCAAGCTGTAGTAGTCCTACGGCGACAGCAGGCGAACAACGCGCTGAGCCGATATCCCAAGCCGCTCTTACTCCTCGCCGAAGCGGGTGCGTATCAACTGCTCTAACTCGCTCAACACCGTCGTTGCATCGTCGCCCTCGGCGGTGACACGCAGAATCGATCCCTTGCCAGCGGCCAGCATCATGAGTCCCATGATGCTCTTGCCATTGACGCGCTCTCCATCCTTCTCAACCCAGACCTCGGAGCGGAAGCGGCTGGAAGTCTTCACGAAGAGAGCTGCGGGGCGGGCATGGAGACCGTTCCGGTTCTCGATGGTGAGATCCTTGGTGGCCTTGGAGTCGTCTGCTTGAGTGGTCATGTCTTGAAAGAGTTCCGTGAAAATATTTTTAGTGATCCCTGGCGGGTTTCATCGCACGCAGGAGGCGGTCGTTGAATTCCCGGGCCGTGTCATGGCCCATGCCCCTGAGTTTTTGATTGAGGGCCGCGACTTCCACGAGTCGGGCGAGATCACGGCTTGGTCTGACGGGAATTGTGACATGCGGGATGGGAATGCCGAGGATCTCATAGGCATCCCGGTCGAGTCCCAACCTATCAATCTCCTCGACGTCGTGCCAATCCTTTAGCGTGACGATCAGGTCGAGCCGTTTCTCGGGCCGGACGGATCCGGCGCCGAAGATGGCGGCCACATTGATGATGCCGATGCCCCTCACCTCCATGTGGAAGCGGGTGAGCTCCTTGCTGTTGCCGATGAGCTCGCGCCCCTCGAGATTGCGGAAGCGGGTGATGTCGTCGCTGACCAGGCTGTAGCCGCGCTCAATGAGTCCGAGGACGCACTCGCTCTTGCCAATCCCGCTGGCGCCGCGGATCAATACGCCCATTCCCATGATGTCGACCATGCTGCCGTGCTCGGAAGCCACGGGGGCAAACTCGTCCTCCAGAGCAATGGTGGCTGAGTTGATAAACTTCATGGTCACCAGGGGCGTGCGGAACACAGGGGTTTCGGATTTGGCAGCAAACTCGAGCAGGCCGGTCGGGAGAGGAAGTCCCCTGGCGATCACGAGGCAGGGGATCTGCTGTTCGAAAAGAGACTTGATCCTAGTAGCACGCTCCTCGGCAGGCAAACTGCGGAGATAGCTGAGTTCGGCATGCCCGGCGACCTGAACACGCTTGGAGGCAAAATACCGGAAGAAACCGGCTAGGGCTAGGCCTGGCCTGTTGATGGTGGGCTCGGCGATGGGTCGCTCCATGCCGACCGAGTCGCCGATGAGCTCTAACTCGAGCGACGGTCCGTGATCGGCAAAAAACTTGCCGACCGAGAGGGACTTGAACAATGGATCCTTGGTTCTGGCCATGGCTACATAGCGAAGGATTCGCCGAGGTACAGCTTGCGGCTGATGGGGTCGCGTAGCAGAAAGTCCTTGTCACCCTGACTCTCGACGCGTCCCTCGTAGATAAGGTAAGCGCGGTCGGTGATTGCCAGCGTCTCACGCACATTGTGATCGGTGATCAGGATGGCCAATCCCATGTCGCGCAGGTCGGAGATGATCTGTTGTACGTCGTACACAGCGATGGGATCCACGCCGCTGAAAGGCTCGTCCAGCATGAGAAGCTTCGGGTTGGTGACTAGCGAACGGGCAATCGTGAGGCGGCGCTTCTCGCCGCCGGAGAGGGTAAGAGCTTCGTTCTTGGCGATATGGGCGATGCCGAATCGCTCGAGCAGCTCGTCGCAGCGCTCGTCCCTCTCCTTCTTGGACAGGGAGGTGGTCTCCAGGATCGCCATGATGTTCTGCCTCACGGTGAGCTTGCGGAAGATCGACTCTTCCTGGGGCAGATAGCCCATGCCAAGCCGGGCGCGCTTGTACATCGGATCATGCGTGACGTCCTTCCCGTGAAAGAAAACACGGCCACCGTCGGGGCGGACCAGCCCGACGATCATGTAAAAGGTAGTCGTCTTGCCCGCACCGTTGGGGCCTAGCAGGCCGACGATCTCACCCTTACGCACATGGATATCGACTCCGTTCACGACGGAACGGCCGCCATAGATTTTCTTCAACCCGTCGGTGCGCAGGATGGGCTCGTCAGCCAAATTTGCTGCGACGGCGGCGTCAGCTACGACTTGTTGGGGATCAGTTTCTTGGCTCATGCGTATTCGGAGAAAATCAGGGGGTAGCGGGCTTGTCGCCCTGACCTTGATCGACGATCATGGTGCGACTGGGTCCGATCGTGCGTGAGCGGCCCTTGGAGTTGAGAATCATCACCGTTGTGCCCTGGGTAGCGACCTGGTTGTTGATGCCTTGCTGGATCTGCGGCCACTCCTCCAGAGTCACGTCGCCGGTCGCGGGATCGTAAGTCGCCTTGCCACACTTACCGACCGATTTCACGAGATCGCCGCGGTCGTTTTTCTTCTGCTGGATGACGATCACATTGCCCATGGCAATGACTTGCTGAAGTCCCCTGCGGTCAGGTCTGAGAACCACATGCAGCTTCTCACACGTGAGGTCGAACTGGGGGTCACGCACGATGACATGCCCGATAAAGTCGGCGGAGTTGCTGGCATTCTCAAAATTGGCCCCGTCATCACTATCGATGATCGTGCGTGCGTTCTTGGGGCGCTCCTCATTCCCGGCCATTCCGAAGATACCATTCATGGGGCCCACTGGGGCACCTGCAACCGGTCCCACGGGCCCCGCTTCCTGTGCGTGCAACAAGGCCACTTGCCCAGCGGCAAGGATTCCCATGCCTATGAGAACAAAGGATATCCGAATGTGAGCGCGGAACAGATATAGGAATGAGCGTGGGAAGTTCATGGTAGGTTGGCTGTTTCCCCATTGCGGAAGGATGCATGGACCCGCCCCTTGAAAGTGCCAGATCGTGCGAGGGTGTCAAACTCCGCGCCCTGTCCTATGATCTCAAAATCCTCCCTGCGGATTATCGTCTCCGTGTCGGCGACAAGCATCTTGGACTCCATATCGAGGATGCTATGGGGGATCTCCACAACAATGGTCTTCTCCTCCTTCTCATTGAACTCAATCTTGAGCTTCCCAAACTCGACCTGCTTTTCGTCCAGTTTGCGGGCCGTCTCAGCGATCAGGTTCATGGTCAACTTGCCGTTCTCATCATACTGCGGGATCTTGATCCCCTTGACCGGCTCACCCACCGGAATGGGGAGATCGATTTTCTGACCCTGGCCTTGCCCCTTTCCCTGTCCCTGTCCCTGTCCCTGTCCCATCACTTTGGCGGCAACGGGTGAAGCGGTGGTGTTGCTTCCCAGGAAAGCCGAATCCGGCGCAGCGACCACGATTCCTGTCACCGATAGGAGCAGAACAACCGGCATGAAGCCGAGAAACTTGGGATCAGACAAGCGCACGGCGGATTGCGATGAGGGATTTGAGAAGGGCCGGGAGATGCGCGTGGGGAATCTGGTTCGGCCCGTCAGAGGGGGCCTTGGCAGGATTCTCATGGGTCTCGATAAAGATCCCATCGACCCCGGCGGCCATGGCGGCACGCGCCAGCACGGGAGCCAAATGCCCATCACCTGTTGTATGGCCGCCGCCGCCGCCCGGTCGCTGGACGGAGTGTGTGGCGTCGAAGATCACAGGGAAGCCCTGCTCACGGATCCAGTAGAGAGACCGCATGTCGGCGACCAGGTTGTTATAGCCGAAGGTCGTGCCGCGCTCGGTGAAACAGAAGCGCTTGCATCCCGCCGCCTTCAGCTTGCCGGCAATCGGGGCCAGATCCCATGGGGCAAGGAACTGTCCTTTCTTCACATTCACGGCGCGTCCTGCAGAAACCGCAGCCCTTGCAGCCGACTCGATCAAGTCGGTCTGACGGCAGAGAAATGCGGGGATCTGCAGCAGATCGATGAAGTCAGCCGCGATCTCAGCCTCCTCGGGAGTATGAATATCGGTGGTTACAGGCACCCCGATTACGTCACCAGCCTCGGCAAGCATCCGGCAGCCATCAAGAACCCCGACCCCGCGGTAGGAAGAGCCGGAGGTGCGGTTAGCCTTGTCATAGGAAGCCTTGAAGATGAACTGCACACCGAGATCATCACAGATCGTCTTGATCGTGCGTGCTGAGCGTAGAAGCGACCTCTCCCCTTCGATGACACAGGGCCCAAGAATGAAGAGCGGCTCCTTGCCACCAAGAGTCACGGAACCGATGGAGATCTCGTTTCCGGGGGATTTGGTAGTTTTGGCAGGAGTCTTTTTCCGGGATGGCATGGATCTATGACCTTATCCCCTGTAAGGCAGGCTGGTCACGAGGATTGTGCAGGATAGTAGTTCCCTAAGGCTAAGGAATTTCTGACGAGGGCGCTTTTTTTTCAATGAAATTGCGCCCATTGCATCAACCGTTCCGCATCGTCGAAGATATACCGAGCACGACTTCCGAGCTGGACTAGAATGAAGTCGCGCCCCCCCTTGCTATAACTGGTGATCAGACACTTGCCTGCTGATTCGGTAAACCCGGTCTTCATCCCATTGCAGTGGAAGTCGCGCAAGAGGAGCTTGTTCGTGGGGTCGAGATTGCAGAGGCGGCCATTAGCATAGCGGAAGCGGTAGGATCTCAACGCCATGGCATCGCGAAGGTCCGGATTACGATAGGCCCGGAAGGCGATGCGCGCCATATCTCGCGCGGTCGAGTGCTGTGAGGCCGGCAGTCCGTGAGGATTCACGAAATGGGAACAAGTGGCCCCGCAGCGCTCGGCCAAGCCATTCATCTCCCCGGCAAAGCCACTAAGGCTTCCGGCATGGGAACGGGCGAGCGCGGCGGCGCAATCGTTCGCGCTATGGACCAGCATGGCACTCAGGAGCTGGCGGCGGGGATAGCTCTCACCAGCCCGGATCCCGACCTTTGTCGGCTCTACCGCCGCATCCTCTCGGGCGACGCGGACCGGGGCGTCGAGCGGATCCTGTTCGGCGACAATCAGGGCTGTCACGAGCTTCTGAGTGCTGGCCACCTGACGCGGTTCATCGGCATTCTTCTGGTAGAGCGTCCGGCCGGTTCGGGCGTCGATGAGAATCGCCGAGACGGCATGAATCGGCGGGGCATCCGCGGGCCAGACTGATCGAGCGGCATCAGGGGCAACCACAACAGGTTTGCTCGAAGCAGACCTGCGCTCTAATTGCTCGGATTGTTGGGGTTGTTGAGAATCGTCCAGAGCACATCCGGAAAGCAGAATGAAGAGCAGGGGCAAAAATCGGCGTCGTGACATCACTCTTCCGTAACTGCAAAACCGCCACGGGCAAGTCAAACTATCAAAACTATCCTTTCCCTACCCTTCCGGACTTGACCGGAAGCCCGGCACGGAGCGAACTGCTCTTTGTTTTACTTTCATGAATTTCCCAATTCCGAAAAGCTCTCAGCTGAAGATATTATTCTTCCTACTGATCGCAATTACTGCGATTGCCGGGTCTTTCCTGCTGGATGATCCAGCCTCCAAATTGTTGAAGGCTCTCAATCACGAGCACTGGAAACACAAACCCGTAGCGGAGCTGCTAAGCCGCTACGGCGACTGGCCCGAGCTAATGATGCTTGGTGGCATTGGTTTCCTGGTGGCCTGGCGTCTACGAAATGTCCGTTGGCAACGTATGATCCTCGCGGCAATGATTGCCTCCACGTTAGCGGGTATGACGGTAAATCTCTCGCGCCTGACCACCGGCAGGACTCGCCCCAGGGCTGTTGCGGAACAGGGGTGGTATGGACTTAAAAACGGTGAAAAATGGCTGATTGGGCAAGCCGACTTCAACAGCTTCCCCTCGGGTCATACGGCGACCGCCATCGGTTTCGCGGGAGTTTTCCTCTTTGCTGCCCCGGAGTGGGGCTTGCTAGCCATCATTGTGGCTGCTGCCATTGCGATTTCCCGCATTCTGCTGGGCGCCCACCACCCGTCGGATGTGATCACTGCCTCAACCGTGGCCTTGGGTATCGCCTGGCTGGTCTGGGAATTCCTCGGCCGTCGAGGCCGGGTTGATGGAGCGATCCGTTACCCAAAGATCTCAATCAAGCGGGAAAGGTCATCAGTGAGCTGAACTCGGTAGGTGCCAAACGCTCACGGCCTCCAAGACCCGTGAGTTCCAAGACAAAGAGCACTTTCAACACGCGAGCTCCGAGCTTTTCCACAAGTTGAATCGCCGCCCCGGCGGTACCGCCGGTCGCGAGAAGATCATCGACAATGATCACGGAATCAAGAGACGTAAGGCTGTCCTCATGAATCTCGAACTCCGCTGCGCCATACTCCAGCTCGTAGGATTGGGAAAGAGTTCGGAAGGGGAGTTTTCCTTTCTTTCGAATCGGCACAAAGCCTGTCCCCAGCTTGTAGGCCAATGCTCCGCCAAAGATGAATCCCCTGGCATCGAGCCCTATAATTTTCGAGGGAGTGCTTCTACCACACTCCGTCGCCAGCAAGTCGATGGTGCGATGAAAAAGTTCCCCACTCTCCAGAAGCGGTGAGATGTCGCGAAAGAGAATGCCCGGCTTTGGAAAATTGGGGATCGAGCGGATCGCGCTTCGGAGATCGTCGGATTGCATTCGCAGGTTAATAGAGAATCCTAGTCCCCGAAACTGATTCCTAAGGCGCGGGCTGTCCCCACGAGCTGGCAGTCGGGAGAAACCTTTTTCAGATGATGAATAGCCTCAGCGATCGGCACGTCGAGCACCTCGTAATTCTGGTAACTCACCATGGTCCCAAAACGTTCCTCCCGAGCTAGCTGGACAGCCTTCACGCCGAAGCTAATGCCCAGGATGCGGTCCAATGTCGTGGGGTCGCCACCACGCTGCAGATGGCCGAGCACGCAGACGCGGGTCTCCTTTTTACTGCGCGCCTCGACTTCCTGGGCAATCATTTCCCCAATACCTCCGAGTCTCCATTCGCCGCTCGCGGACTGCTTGCGAAACTGCTGGCCATGAGAGGTGCGCGCCCCTTCGGCCACCACGATCATGGTACTCTTGAATCCCGCTTCATCACGTTTCTGGACCACCTCGGCGACTTTCTCCAGAGAGAAGGGGATCTCCGGGATCAGGATGATGTCGGCGGCTCCCGCGAGGCCTCCCCAGAGAGCGATCCATCCGGCATGGCGCCCCATCACCTGGACGACGATGGCACGCTTGTGACTAGCTGCCGTGGTGTGAAGCCTGTCGAGCGCGTCGGTGACGCAAGCCACGGCGGAGTCGAAGCCGAAGGTCATCGCCGTGGCCTCGAGATCGTTGTCGATTGTTTTTGGCACGCCGATCATGGGGAAGCCGGCACGGTAGAGCTGCAAGGCCGTGCTCATCGAGCCGTCCCCGCCGATGGCAATGATGGCCGAGAGATCCAGCTTGCGGCAGGTCTTGGAAGCCTTGGCGATCACCTCCTCGGGAATCATCGAACGCTCGCCCCCGGCAATCTTGGAAGTGAAATGTCCCTTGTTGGTGGTCCCGAGGATTGTTCCACCCACCTGCATGATACCGGCTGTGTTCTCGCGATTCAGCACCATGGTATCTCCCCCTTCGACCAGCATCCCTTCGAAGCCGTCACGTAAACCGAGAACCTCCCAGCCCAACTCCGTGGCTGCGGAATAGACTCCGCGCAGGACCGCGTTCAGGCCGGGACAGTCGCCCCCGCTGGTGAGGACGCCGATGCGCTTTGGGGACATCAGATTTAAAGGCAGTTGGAAGACTTGGCCGGACGGCCCTTACCGGCCCAGTTGTTGTAGAGTGCCCAGCCTCGTTGGATAAGGCCCAGCCCTTCCTGCTCGCGGTTAGTCCCACCCAGCAGAACGACGATAATGCGGCGGGGAGTCGTCAGGATGGTGTCACCCTGATGAACCACGTCGGGTGTATGCTCGGAAGTCAGGATGATGCAGTCGCCAGCACTCGAGGTACGGCCGGTCTTCACCCCGTCGATGTGGTCGGTGCCGAGGAGCTTGTTGGTGTTGGTGATCTGATAGGCGAGATTTGTTGCGCCGCGCTGGATATGGATCTCACGTGAGGTCTGGGAGACATAGAACGCGAGACCCGATTTGGAATAGCCATACCGAGTGAGCCTCGCCAGATCAGCGGCGCTGGAGTAGGGACGGGCTTGGCCTTCGGGGGTGTCCAGACCATGGGGATTCAGGAAGAGGGTGTGCCTCATCCCGAGCTGACGGGCGAGTGCATTCATGTTGGCCACCGTGTTGCCCGCAGGATCAAGGCCAGTGGGATTAGGCAGGTTACGACCGATATGATCGGCCAGCGTGACAGCCGCCACATTGTCGGAAGCCAGTAGAGAGCAATAGAGTAGATCGCGGAGCGTCAGGACATCTCCGACCTGGAGACCGAGAGGATTGATCCCGCCGGTAGAAGTGATGGCCTGCTCGGGAACAATGGCGGTTTCATCCAGGTTCCCTTTCTTGATCTGGGACCAGTCGATGATCACCATCGCAAGCGCCAATTTCGTCAGGCTGGCGGTTGGCAGCTTCCTGTTCTCACCGATACCCTCCAGGATCCGCCCAGTCTGATTATCGACGATAATCGAGCTCTCGGAGCGGAGAACGCCGACCATCATGGCCATGAGGAGAATGAGTCGAAGCGCTTGCATGAGATGAGGATTGTAGCAGGTTAGAGAAATTTTCAAACCCCGATGTCGTGCGGTTTGATAAGTCCCTCAGCCCCTCAGTGCCTATGTCCCACGGGTGTTGCCAAAAAGTTCTATGTGAATTCGTGGCGCAAAACGGAATCCATGTTCGAGACACATCTCGGCAATCACTGGCCCTTTCTGACGCAGGGTCTCGACATCGGTTCCTTCGGGCATGAGCAGGACACGATCTCGGGTGAATCCAGGAACAGCTCCCACCTCATTGAGCAACTCTTCGATTTCCGGGAGATCCTCGACTTGAGAAACGACGAACTTCAGCTGGCACGGACCGGCCTCCAACCACTTGCGGATCACATCCGGCTGGAGTCTGGTCTTCTCATGGCGCTCTTTCCAAGGACCGGCGACTTCCGCATCAGGAGTGGAGTTAGCAAGCTTGGGACTCAAAGAGCCTAAATCAAACACCACTCCCATTCCGTCGACATCGGGAGGAATTGTCGCTGCGGTTTCAATTGTGATGTGCATTCCCGCTGAGCGCAACGCGGTGGTCAGTTCCCGGATGCCTGATGCCACCATCGGCTCCCCGCCGGTGAGTACGACATGCTGGCTGTCATAGCTTCGAACCTGCCGAAGGATCTCCTCCAAGCTCATCTCCTCTCCCTCGGGATTCCACGAGGCATAAGGGGTATCACACCAGAGACAGCGCAGATTGCAGCCGGATGTACGCACAAAGACGGAGGGGACACCCAACATCAAGCCCTCTCCCTGAATCGAGTGGAAGATCTCCGAGATTCTCATGGGTACAAGGGTTTTGGAGGGAGCGGTTCCGTGGAAGCATAAATTGTCGGATCCGGAACTCCGGCCAACAGGAAAGCTTCTCGCCGTTCCACACAGGTGCCGCAGGTGCCGCAGTGCACCTCATCGCCCTTGTAGCAGGACCAGGTATGGGAGAAGTCGACACCGAGTTCTGCTCCCTGCCGTACGATCCACGCCTTATCCTTGGCAATGAAGGGCCTGAGCAGCTCAATCCGTGCATAGGTTCCCTCGCGGATCGCCCGTGCCATAGGTTCCATAAACGACTCCCGGCAGTCTGGATAAATGGCATGATCCCCGGCATGAGTTGCAATCACGACTCCCTCTGCTCCCCGACTTTCGGCAAATCCGGCGGTGATCGCGAGCATGATGCCGTTGCGGAAAGGGACGACCGTACTCTTCATCGATTCCTCCTCGTAGTGGCCGTCCGGAATAGTTCCTCCGCTACTCAGGAGATCGGACCGGAATTCCTCTGCGACGAATCCAAGCGGTGCAATGCTGTGTGGGATGCCGAGCAGGTTGCATTGCCAAGCCGCCATTGGCAGCTCACGGGCGTGATGTTTCGCCCCGTAGTCAAAACTGAGCGCAGCCACCACCTCATGTTGTTGCAAGGAATCATGCAGGGCTGTGACCGAATCGAGTCCGCCACTCACCAGGACGACGACCTTCACCGGCGCCCTGTCTTCGCTTTCGAGCCTTCGTAGGTCGCCTCCACGCGGATGCCGATGCCACCCCGCGGAAAGAAATCCCCAATTACCATGGCCCGACGAGGCGAGATCGCCCGGACAATGTCATCCAGGATCCTGTTAGTGATTCCTTCCGCAAAGACCGCCTGGTTGCGGTAGGCACCCAGATACTGCTTGAGCGATTTGCTCTCGATACAGCGACGATCGGGAGTGTAGCGGATAATGATCTCGGCAAAATCAGGCTGGCCTGTGACGGGACAATGGGAGGTGAATTCCTGAGTGGAAAACGTCACCTCGTAATCGCGCATGGAAGGGCTTTCAAAGGTTTCCAGAACGGCTTCTTCCGGTGAAGAGAGCTGCTGAAGAGGGCCGCCACCCAGGAGGGTTAGGTTACGGGTGTCCGACTGCGGTTTGGATTGTTTTTTTCCCATACCAAGATGCTTTCCGAGCGAGCATCATCCGCCAAGCCAGAAGTCTTGTCCATTGGGTTCCACCATGGGTCTTCTCCTTTGATCTCTACCTTCAGGGATGTCTTGTGAATAAGTTGTGTGTAGTGGCTTTAGGCGGCCCTCGGGAATCCGTGGAACAGGCCGCTTTAATGAGATCGGCGGGCGGCTTTCACCTATTCGAATCACACTTCATGGCGTGGAACATTCTCTGATCGCGGTCTGATCAGCTGTTTTTCTATGACGATTCCGTAACATGCCATCAAATCAGGCTCTAAAGGCTATCGACTCAAGAAACCCAGAGGAGAAACTCTGTGAATAACCTGAGATACTTCTATCAAGAACGACGAAAAGACACCCTCAAGCCAGCGCCGCCAGTAGCTTGACATGAAGGCCATCGAAGGCACCGTTGCTCAAGACCACAAGCACATCCCCTTTTTGGAGCTGAGGACGGAGTTTCTCAATAATCCGGTCCGCTGAAGGCTCATGGAAGGAGGGCTTCCCGAGTTGCTGGAGATCGGCGACCAGGCGCTCGGCATCAAGCCGTTCCGTGGAAGCCAAATCAGCCGCACGGTTCACCTCTCCGATGACCACGCCATGCGCGGCGGCGAAAGCCTTGGGGAACTCCTCCTGAAAGATGGAACGTCGTGTCGTGTTCGAGCGCGGCTCGAAGAGAGCCCACAGGCGCGAACCAGCATACTGATGAGCGAGTCCCTCAAGGGTCTGACGAATGGCCGTGGGATGATGACCGAAGTCATCGATGATGGTGATGCCGCCGACCACGCCGCGCACTTCCTGACGTCGCTTGATCCCCTGAAATGCGAGCAGGGCTTCACGGATCACCTTGGTGGAAACTCCGTAGAAGTGTGCCGCAGAGACAGCCATCGCGGCGTTGCGGATATTGAATTCCCCTGACATGGGGATCTCGAACTTCTCGCCGAAGAGTTCGAAGCCGCTGCGTCCATCCTTCTGCCACGGATGCAGGATGCGGTTTCCGGCGTTTTCTGAAAACCCGACCTCGACGATCGGTGCCTGGCAGTTCTGCGACACATCGATGCAGTTCTGATCATCGCCGTTGATCAAGATCAGGCCTTCCGAAGGGACCACATTGAGCAGCCTGCGAAAACTTAGTTTTATCGCCTCCAGATTGTCGAAGATGTCGGCGTGGTCGAACTCGATGTTATTCACCACAACCAGCTCCGGGAGATAGTGAAGGAATTTTGAGCGCTTGTCGAAAAAGGCTGTGTCGTATTCATCTCCCTCGATGACGAAATGCCGGGAGTTAGAAGGATCTCGGAGACAGGCCCCCTGGCCAAGATTTGCCGGCAAGCCGCCTATCAGATAGGAGGGATTCAGGCCCGCGTGTTCCATGATCCAAGCCGCGATCGCAGTTGTGGTGGTCTTCCCGTGGGTCCCGGTGACGACGATATTGTGGCGACCGCGGAGGAAATGGGATCGGAGCACTTCGGGCAGAGAGACGTAGTTCAACTTGCGGTTAAGGACCGCCTCGACCTCGGGATTGCCGCGAGATATGGCGTTGCCGACAACGATAAGCGTCTCCTCCTTGGGAAGGTTTTCCGGACGGAAGCCGGCAGAAACATCAATTCCACGCGCAGCGAGGAAGTCGCTCATAGGCGGATAGGCCTGGTTGTCCGAGCCCGTCACGATCCATCCCTGTTCCTTCATGCCGACGGCAACAGCGCCCATCGCAGTGCCGCAGATACCGAGGAAGTGAACTCGGCGCGTTGCGTCGGTCATAGCCCGTTACCCTCCAGAGGATAGAGCTTGCGGTACTCGATGGCTTGCAGGCCAATAATCGCGGCAACGGCGGCGATGTCCTCGCTTAAGGTCCCGCGCGAGAGTTCCGCAGCAGGTCGGGAGAGACCGGTCACGATCTGACCGTAGACCTTGGCTCCGGAGAGATACTGAATCAGCTTGGCGGCGATGTTGCCGGAATTCAGGTCGGGGAAAATCAGGACATTGGCTTTTCCGGCCACCATGCTGTCGGGAAGTTTGATCTGAGCCACAGCCGGCACAATCGCCGTGTCACCCTGCAACTCCCCGTCGATTTCCATCGGATAATCCAGCCCGGCGGCTCCTCCTACCCGCACGGCGAGCTCCTTGGCCAGCACGGCGGCGGCGGACATCTTGGTCGCCGAGGCGTGGGCCGAGCTGCCGTGCGTGGAAAAGCTGAGAAAAGCGATGCGTGGAGTTTTTCCAAAGACCTGACGTGCAAGAAGACCCGTCTGCACACCGATCGAGGCAAGCTGTTCCACCGTCGGCTCGGGCACCACACCGCAGTCGGCGAAGAAGAGTACCCCCTCATCCCCGAACTCGCGGCGGGGCACCTCGACGATCATCGCGCCAGAGACAACCGGCGCGTGGGGCAGGGGCTTGATGAGTTGCAACAGCGGGCGGAAGAGCGAGGCAGAGTATGATCCCACACCTCCAACCAGGCCATCCACCAGCCCATGCTGAAGCATCATGCAGGCGAAGTAGTTCGGGGTGATCAGCAGATTGCGCAGATCCCCCTCGGCTATCCCCTTGTACCGCTCCAGCACCGCCGCCATCTTCAGGAAACGCGTCATCTCGGAGGAACTCTCCGGATCCACGATGGCAACCTTCTCCAGCGAGATTTGATGGGCGGCCGCTAACTGCTGGATCTCATCGCGCTTGCCGATGAGGACCGCCACACCCAGACCATGATCATTGAACATACGTGCCGCCCGAATCACCCGCAAATCGGTTCCGTCCGGGAAGACGATTCTCTTCGGATGACGGCGAAGTTTTGCGTAAACGGATTGGAGAAACGACATGTACCGTAAGGTTGGAAAAGATCCGCCTGATAGACAAGACTGTTCCCTGCCGTAATGCCCCGTCCCCCACGCCCGAGTACCTTTCATCTTTCACTTTGCACTTTGCATCTTTTACAATCTCAAGATGCATTCTTTTCGATATGTTGACGGCTCGCTGAAGTGCGAGGGGGTTGATCTGGAGACTTTAGCCGCCGAGGTGGGCACGCCCGCCTATGTCTATTCCGCCGAGACGATCCGAGGCAACTATCGTCGACTTGATGAGGCGCTGGCTCCGCTGGGAGACCGGATGATCTGCTATGCGATGAAGGCAAACGGAAATCTTTCCGTGCTGAATCTGCTCGCCAAGGAAGGGGCTGGATTTGA
Organism: Chthoniobacterales bacterium; assembly: GCA_026461395.1. Classification (GTDB taxonomy): domain Bacteria; phylum Verrucomicrobiota; class Verrucomicrobiia; order Chthoniobacterales; family UBA6821; genus UBA6821. Next base: position 61,864 of record JAPJNA010000049.1, read on the forward strand.
CATCGTCTCGGGTGGTGAGCTCTTCAAGGTTCTGAAGGCTGGAGGTCGTGCGGATCGCTGCACTTTTGCGGGTGTCGGCAAGACGGCCGCTGAGATCGATTACGCTCTACGTCAGGGGATCTACAGCTTCAATGTCGAGTCAGAGGAGGAGTTGGAAATGATCAATGAGGTTGCGGGCCGGGCAGGTCTGGTGGCTCCGATCGCGATCCGTGTGAATCCCGATGTCGACGCACCGACGCACAAGTATATCTCGACGGGCAAGAGCAAGAACAAGTTCGGTATCGGCCTCGACCGCGCGGCCGCCGTCTATGAGCGAGCTGCCTCACTTCCTAATCTGAAGATACGTGGTCTCCAGACCCATATAGGATCCCAAATCCTGAAAGCCCCTCCCTTCGCAGAGGCTGTAAGGAAGCTCACTCCGCTGGTTATGGAACTCAAGTCCAAGTACGGGCTTGAGTTTTTTAGCGTCGGTGGAGGGGTCGGCATTGTCTATCGCGGAGCCCTCTCCAGCGGTGACGCTGCCTGGTGGAAGGGAAGTGCAGAGGGAAGTGATGACATCAACTCGGAAAAGGAGGGAGAGCGTCTAGCCCCCGAGACCTATGCAGCCGAGGTGATCGAACCGCTGAAAGCGCTCGGTCTTCGGATCCTCTTCGAGCCGGGCCGCTTCATTGTCGGCAATGCCGGAGTCCTGCTCTCGACCGTGCTCTACAGGAAGTCCACTCCGACCAAAAACTTTGTGATCGTCGACGCTGGCATGAATGACCTCATCCGTCCTGCCCTTTACGAGGGATACCACGAGATTGAGCCGTTAAAGCAATGCTCCTCAACCGTATTGGAAAAAGTCGACGTGGTAGGGCCCGTCTGCGAGAGCGGAGATTTCTTCGCTCAGGATCGAGAGGTTCCGGTGCTGGCACCAGGCGACCGCATTGCCCTGATGAGCTCCGGCGCCTACGGCTTTGTCATGGCCTCAACCTACAATGCTCGCCCCCTCCTCCCCGAGGTCCTAGTGGAGGGAGAGAAGGCGACGGTCGTGCGCACTCGCCAGACCTGGAACGATCTGATCGTGGGTGAGCGGCTTCCTACTTAATCAGCGGATCAGTGTACCGGAGCTGGGGCAATGAGGGCTCCCTGCGCTGAGGAATTCGTAGGCGTCGGCGTGGCGGCTAAGTTCGTAGCGGTCGGGACACCTATAACCGGCGTCGGCAGATTGGTCAGTAGTCCCCGCGCCGTTGTGATCCAGTCCTTCATCGAGGGATTCTGAGGATAGTTACCAACCAGCACCATGACTTCACCAAGGGCTCGGTTGGGTTGGCCAATGGCTGCGGTGTCCTTGGCCTTGCTGAAAAGGAGGTATGGGAGTCGGATCTGGTTGAATGCATCGGCCTGCTGCTTGGAATTGCTCTCGGTGGCGGTCGCCGTTTCCATGGCTATTTGCATATCCCATGTCTGGATGATTCGGGGATCTTTCATTGCCTTGAGGGATCTCCGAATGTTCTTTCCCATGATGGACTGGTAATTTCCAGCAGATGGCGCGAAATCCTTGTCCGGGAGTAAGTCGGAAATTTGAAACCACTCCACCACACTCGATTTGTCTACCGGTTGGTTGATTAGAGCAAGCGCCTCAGGGTAGGGTTTGTCGGTCGAAGTGGTTTTGATAGGTGTTTTCTGATTCTGTATTTGGGAAGATGTAGACGCACCTGCCGACCGCAGGGACTTCTGCGATGCCAAGGCCTCCAGGTAGGCGAGGCATTCCGGAATCTGGGCAAAGGCATCATGCTTCTCATCGCGCTGAAGGGCCATAGAGAGATAACGCATCTGGAGTTGGGCGGCATTCTGGAAGGAGAGGCTGTGGAGCAGTTCCTGGTTTTTGCGGCTCCAGTCCACATAGTCCTGATGGCTCTCTAGGTATTTTGTGTTCTCAAGCGACCTGAGGTATAAATCTACGGCGACAGACCCGGAATTGGCCGCTGCCTGAATTTGGGAGATCGCGGCCCTACGGCGATTGTTTTCATTCGCCTTGGCCCCTTGGTCGATTTTGTCCAACTCCTTGAGAATCGCAGTGGCGTTTTGTGGAACAGGTAAATCCTGGGCTATTGTAACCGTCACCCAGAGGAGGGACACGATGGTCGCAAGAAAGAAGGTGGCGTGAGGGGTCTTGTTGGGGGCTAAATTCACGGGTTGAATTCAAAATCAGCCCTGTCCGGCTGTCAATGGTGAAGCGTGCAGGGGGTGGATTGTGATTTCGGGAGGGCAATGGAAGCGTGCGGCAACGCCTGCTGAACCTGTCCCCCGCGAGGTGTACCCGATCATCTTCCCCTCCCTCCAGGAGCCCGAAAGATGTTCCCTTCGGCAACCAGGGGCATTCCGGTAGAGGGGAATGCCTCCCGGAGCGCAGATCTGACCTCCGTGAGTGTGGCCGCTTAACTGAAGATCATAGCCCAGCGAGCCTGCCTCCCGGTAGGTCTCCGGCGAGTGGGAGAGCAGGATGCTGATTTCGTTGACTGGCACTCCGGAACGCGCCTGTACCAAATCATGGGTCAGGAAGAAGTGGGGATCATCAATTCCGCAAATCCAGATCCGTGAGCCTTCCCTCTCAATAAAAGCGGATTCGTTCAGCAGGAAAGTAAGTCCCGTCGCCTCGAGTGGTTCCACTTTTTCTAAAAAGTCATGATTTCCAAGAACGGCGAAGCGGAGCGGATGGAGATAGGGGATAAGGCTGATCATGGCATTTACCGAGTGCTCGAAAGTTTCCGAGACCTTGTTGTGGTAATCACCCGTCAGGACCACGGCGTCGTGAGGGATAGTGAGCATCACTTCACGGATCCGTGTCATCATGTTTGCATCGAGATCACAGTGCAGATCGGCCAACTGCAAGAGGCGGAACCCTTCGAAGGCGGCGGGCAGTGACGGCAGGATCACCTGGTGCTGCTCGATCCTGAGATCCATGATATTGCGGAACCCCCTTTCCTTCATCCCGCAAAGCGAAATGATTCCGCCGATGCAGGCATTCACGGAAAAAAAGCGCTCCAGGGCAAAGAGACCAAGCCCTTGGGAGACTTTTCGCTGCTTGAGCTTTTCCTGGAGCCGAAGCCTCCGGCCCGTCTTTTCCTCGCCCAAACGTTGTCGGATCGACTCGGGAATTGATTGGGCCGTGAGAGTCATCAGGAAGACTCACTATGACATCACTGCTCTTGGAATGGCGTTCAAAAAAGAGCAGCCCGGTCGGAGTTTTCCGAGCCCCCCGAGACCTCGAAAGCTTTTACGACCGGGCTGCAACCACAAACCAACTCCAATAAGGCACTCCCCGTGCCAACTCTCGGAAGTCATCATTTACTTCATCAATCAGCAATCCTTGTTCAAAGATCGCCAGCAATCCCTTCCTGCGGTTAAAAAGTGATCAGCTGCATTCTCAGGAAATGAACACCGCCGATCTTTTTGCGCCACACGCCCCTTCTGCTCCGCCGGAGCTCAGGAGTCTGGAACTGCGTGCTCAGATCTCACACCACGACAGTCTCTATTACGAACAGGCTAAGCCGGAGATCTCTGACCAGGAGTATGATGCACTCTACCGCAAACTGGGCGATCTGGAGAGGGCCCATCCGGAACTGATCACGACTGATTCCCCGACCCAGAAGGTGGGTGGACGACCCCAGGGTGCCTTTGCCCAAGTGAGGCACCTTGTGCCGATGCAGAGTCTCGACAACACCTACTCGGCTAAAGAGATCGCCGAGTTTGTGGAGCGGTTGCAGCGGTTGCTTCCCGGGGAAGAGATTCCGATGACTATCGAGCCGAAGGTTGATGGGGTGGCGATCGCGCTCCTTTATGAGCGGGGTCATCTGGTCCGGGCAGCCACTCGCGGCGACGGTACGGCAGGAGATGAGGTAACTCGCAATATCCGAACGATCGGGGTGATCCCGGCAAAGCTCCATGGAAAGATGGCACCTGATTTGCTGGAGGTCCGTGGCGAGGTCTACCTGCCAAAGGAAACCTTCGCCCGGATCAATGCGGAGAGGGACGAGCAGGGACTTCCGACCTTTGCCAATCCGCGCAACGCCGCCGCAGGGACCCTTAAACAACTCGATCCGAACATTGTCGCCGAGCGAAAACTCTCCGCTGTCTTCTACGGCTTTGGAGCCTTCGAGCCCGCCACCGGTGACGTCCTGCCGGAGAGCATGGAGAAGTTCTTTGGCCTGCTGAATGGGTGGGGACTGCCTGTGAATCCGAGACATTGGACGGCCTGTGATGCCGCAGAGGTCATGGCTGCAATCCGGGAGCTTGGGGAGATCCGTAGGGGGTTTTCCTTTGAGACGGATGGCGCGGTCATCAAAGCCGACTTGATCTCGCAGCACTCCCGCCTCGGTTCGACCAGCAAGGCCCCCCGTTGGGCCATCGCCTACAAGTATGAGCCGGAGCAAGCAAAGACCCGCCTCCTCGGCATCACCGTCCAAGTGGGGCGCAGCGGCGTCCTGACGCCTGTTGCCGAACTCGAGCCTGTCTTTGTCGCCGGCAGCACCATTTCCCGTGCCACCCTGCATAACGAAGAGGAGATCGCCCGCAAGGATCTACGAATCGGCGATTGGGTGATGGTGGAGAAAGCGGGGGATGTCATCCCAGCAGTGGTGAAAGTCCTGACCGAGGAGCGGGAGGGCTCGGAGAAGGTCTTCCTTATGCCGACTCAGTGCCCTGTCTGCAATGCTCCTGTGACCCGCACTGATGGGGAGGTCGCCGTGAGGTGTACCAATCCGGGATGTGCTGCTCAGGCAATGAAGCGCATCGAATATTTTGCCAGCCGATCCTCCATGGATATTGCGGGCCTCGGTGAAGCAGTCGTCTCCCAACTCGTTGATGTGGGACTCCTCCACGATGTCTCCGGGCTCTACTCCCTCTCTGCCGATCAGCTCATACAGCTTGAGCGAATGGGAAGTAAGAGTGTAGAGAACCTTTTGGCTGCGGTGGCCGCAAGCAAGGATCAGCCTCTCTGGCGCCTCTTGGCAGGACTCGGTATTCCTCATGTCGGTGTGACTGTGGCTCGCACACTGGCAGCCTCATTCGGTACGATTGACCGGTTGGAGGTGGCCTCTGTTGAGGAGCTTTGCGCGGTCGAGGAAATCGGTGAGATTATGGCCACGGCTATTCATGGATGGTTCCGCAATCCTGCCGTCCTGTCGCTCTTGGAAAAATTGCGTGCAGCAGGACTGAATTTCGGGGAGCGCGATCCAAAAGGCAACGCCCCTGCTGCCGATGGCCCGTTCAAGGGAACGACCTGGGTGATCACCGGAATACTCTCCATTCCCCGGGAAGAAGCTGCGGATCTGATCCGGTCGAACGGAGGTAAGGTCTCCGGCTCCGTCAGCGCCAAGACAACCTATTTGCTGGCGGGTGAAGAGGCGGGTAGCAAACTCGAGAAAGCTCAGAAGCTTGGGGTAAAAATCCTCACTGAGGAGGATTTTCAGAAACTGATCGTTTAATATGGACCTCATGAACTCATGAACTCATGAACAGAATCCAAGAAATCTGCAATTTTCTTCAGACAAGTATATTTCTCACCTTCCTGACTTCCTGAGTTCCATATTAATTCTCTTTCCGCATTCTCTTTAGCCATGATCACCCCTTCCACTTCCGAGCTCTACCGGGATTATGTGATGCCGACCTATGGCCGGTTTGATCTTGCCTTGAGCCGGGGCGAAGGGACGCACGTTTGGGACGAAGCGGGTAAAGCCTATCTCGATTTCGGGGCAGGGATCGCTGTCTGCTCGCTTGGTCATGCCCACCCCAAGCTAGTGAAGGTTCTGGCCAATCAGGCCGCCACGCTCATCCATACCTCGAATCTCTACCTGACGCGGCCTCAGGGGGAGTTGGCTAAGCTGATTGTGGAACTCGTGGGACTCGGCGGGAAGGTCTTCTTCTGCAACAGCGGAGCCGAGGCAAATGAGGGTCTCTATAAGCTGGCCCGGAAATTCGGCGCACCGACAGATCGCTACGAGATCATCACCTTTACGAATTCCTTCCATGGTCGGACCTTGGGAGGCATCAGCGCCACCGCTCAGGAGAAGGTGAAGATAGACTTTGCGCCGCTCGTGGAAGGGTTCGTCCATGTTCCCTTCAATGACCTGGCTGCAACCGAGGCCGCGATCAACTCAAGGACTGTCGCTATCCTGCTGGAACCCGTTCAGGGCGAGGGCGGCATTAATCCGGCAACGCCGGAATTCCTAAAAGGAGTGCGTGCGCTCTGCGACAAGCATGACCTGCTTCTCATGTTCGACGAGGTGCAGTGCGGATTCGGACGGACGGGCGACTGGTGTGCCTGGAAAACTATCGTCCCCTCCGGAGTCGAACCCGATGCCGTCAGCTGGGCCAAGGGTATTGCTAGTGGAGTGCCACTAGGCGCCTTCTGGGCTGGAAGCCGGCCAACGGCCTCCGTTCAGCTCTGCGATCTGCTAGGTCCGGGAACCCATGGCACGACCTACGGGGGCAATCCTCTGGTAGCTGCTGCCGGTCTCGCCGTGCTCTCGATAATCCAACAGGAGGGTTTATTGGAAAACGCCCGGGAGCTTGGGACTCACCTGATGGGGAAGCTAGTTGCGATGAATCTGCCAGCGATCCGACTTGTCAAGGGAGTCGGCCTCATGATCGGCATTGAACTGAATGATCTCGAAGGGGAAGGTCCTGCATCAATCATCGCAACCAAGGCTCTCATGGCCGCAGGTCTACTAGTGGTACCCTCCGGTGAGCGGACGATCCGCCTTTTGCCTCCGCTGAATATTACGAAGGCGGAAGCTGATGAGGCTCTCTCGATCCTGCAGAAGGTTCTTTCAGCTGCCGATTCCCGATAAACAGAAAGTTATCGCGCAGAGGTGCGGAGGCGCAGAGAAAATCAAGGGGTCAGATTGACGATTATCTCAAAAGTTTACTGTGCTGTAAAAAAATCGTTCCTGATTAGAGGATTGCTTCAGCCCCTCTGCGTCTCCGCGCCTCTGCGGGTGAAATCATCAGGCTGGCGCATTGTCAGGCAGTCTTCTTCTTCGACTTGGAAGATTTCTGCGCGGGAGGTGCCGGTGAAGCCGAAGGAGCGGGGGCGGGATTCTTGCTCTCCAGCGCCAGTAATTCGGAGATGGTCACGAACTTGAAGCCTTTTGCGAGGAGGGCGTCGAAGGTTGCAGGCATCGCCTCGATAGTGCCAGGGTGGATGTCATGGGCGAGGATGATGGATCCCGGCTGAGTTCCGGCGAGGATTCGCTGGGTGATGACCTGTGGGCCGGGGCGCTTCCAGTCGAAGGGATCGACCGCCCAGAGGATGACCTTCATGCCGTATTCTTTCTCGATCGCCTTGTTGAGACGGGGATTGGTTGCTCCGTAGGGAGGACGCATGAGGGTGACCGGCTTGCCGGTGGTCTTGGTGATTGTCGCGGAGGTGTCGGCCAGTTCGTGCTGAAGGCCGCCTTCGCCGAGCTTGTTGAGTGCTTTATGGTCCCAGCTGTGATTGGCGACTTCATGCCCCTCGGCGATGGCACGAGCCATGATTTCGGGATGCTCCTGGACCAGTTGACCGAGGACGAAGAAGGTCGCGTGGATATGACGCTGCTTGAGGATATCGAGAAGGCGTGGGGTCAGCACAGCGCTCGGTCCGTCGTCGAAGGTCATGGCTATGTAGGGACCATCGACGCGGATCGAATTGTACGAGGTGCATTCGCCGGTTTGGGAGGGGAGCTCCTGGGGCGTTTGCATGGCCATAGCCGGAGGCACAGCGGAAGATGTAGTAGGTGCGGCGATCGGATTTGTTGAAACCGGCGCAGGTGAGGTCGAAGGCGATGTGGAGAGACTTCCTTGCTGGGCAGAGGCGAATGCTGTGGAGAGAATCAATAAAACGGCTGGCAGGAAGCTGAAGAAGGATCGACGGAACATGATGATCAGAAACTGACACAAATTCCCGAAGATGCACGCGCCGAAATATCCCTAGAAGCTGATTGTTGCACTAGCCTACACAACGCTTATGAGCGCACTGGCCCTGGGGGTGAGAAGGCTCAGGAACTCGAGGATAGCGGGTTTTTTCGGCATCGGCCGCTTAGTGATAGCGCCCATGGGACGCCACATCCGTTCCGCATCGAGTTGACGTGTGGTCAGGGTGCCCTGCTTGATTTCTTGGCGTACGGAAGTCTCGGGAATAATCGAAATCGCCTGCTCGGCTTCCACGGCGCCCTTCACTGTCTCAATGTTCTCTAATTCCGCGACATAGGAGACCCTCACTCCAGCTGCCCTTAGTGTTTTGTCAAGATACTGTCGGGTAGGGATGTCCGGCGTGAGTCCAACAAAGCGTTGGCCATCGAGATGCTGAAGCCCCATAGGCTTCTTGCCCGAGAGAGGGTGTCCTGGCGGCATGACGAGGACCAGTCGTTCCTGCCAGCAGGTGATGGCGCGCAAGCCCGGGCGGGCCTTGGGATAAGCTACGAGTCCGAGGTCAGCGCGTCCATCCTCGATGGTCTCATAGATCTCCTCGGCCTTGCGGTAGTCGACTTTGACTTCGACTCCGGGATGGGTCTTGCGAAACTGCTTCAGCAGGGGCGGGAGATTGTGAAGGGCGATACTGATGACGCTGGCGATGCGAAGCTTGCCTCCGAGTTCTCCGCGCGCAACACGGAAGCGTGTCCCGAGGCTCTCATAGCGGTTGAGGATGTCTCGGCAGACCTCGAGATAGACACGCCCTTCGGGAGTGATTTGGAAGGTTTTCCTGCTGCGGTCAATCAAGGGTACGCCGAAGTGTTTTTCCACGGCCCGTACCTGCTGGCTCACTGCGCTCTGTGTGATTCCACTCGCTTCGGCGGCGCGGGAGAAATTTCCCGTATCACAGAGATCGCAGAAGACCTTGAATCCCTCGATATGCATCGGCAGAGTTTGCCGTGATCAGGTGATGAATCCCAAGGCAAAAAACACTTCCTATTCACTTACCCTCACTGCCAACAACCGACTGTAAAACCATGCCTTCCATCGCTGAAAATCTAGAATCCATCCGTGCGAATATCGCCGACGCGGCGCATCATGCCGGCCGCGAGTTGTCGACTGTTGAGTTGATTGCCGTCTCCAAGACTTACCCAGCTGATGTCATCCGCGAAGCCGTGGAAGCCGGGCAGGAACTCTTCGGCGAGAATCGTGTTCAGGAGGCTTTGATCAAGATCCCTACTCTCCCGGGGCGCCTGCAATGGCATCTCATCGGGCATCTCCAGTCCAACAAGGTCCGAAAGGCATTGCCCTTATTTCAATTGATTCACGGAGTGGACTCGACCGACCTAGCCAAGGACATCGACCGGATTGCCGGCGAGACGGGGCATCACCCGCGCGTTCTGCTCGAAGTGAATGTCTCGGGCGAGGGAAGTAAGCATGGTTTTTCACCCGAGATCTTAGAGCGAGATCTTGAGCTGCTTCTTGCCCTGCCGCGTGTGCAGGTTGAGGGGTTCATGACGATGGCACCGCTTGCGCCGGAAGCAGAATCGTCGCGCTCTTACTTTGCTTCTCTTAGGGAATTGCGGGATCGGATGTCCGAAAAGGCGGGAGTTCCGTTCGGAACGCTCTCCATGGGGATGAGTGGAGATTACCAAGTGGCTGTGGAGGAAGGGGCCACGCTGGTCAGGGTGGGGTCCGCCCTATTCGGGACGCGATAAAAAATCCGCCTAATTGAAGATTTTTCGGGTAAAAAAGATGACTTTACGCTACCCATAGTGGTCATGTCAGACTTTCACGAAGATAACGACGAGCTGCTGGATCTCGAACAAAACCCCTCTGCTGAGGAACTCCAGAATCAGGTCAAGAGAGCGCAATCCGAACTTCTTCAACTGCGCCAGCGCCAGGATCAGATCGAGAAAGAAAAGGAGCGTCTCGAGGAACTGACTCGCCGGCAGGAGGAACTGGAGCGCGGACGCAATGAGATCGCTGATAAACTCGGTCGCTCCATCATTCTGGTCCAACGTGAAACCGAGGAAGCCCAGCGGCGTCTTGAACAGCTCAACACCATTCAGGATTCCTTTGCGGAGCATCTTCACAACCTAGAAGAGATCGACCCCAAGTCATGGAACGGCCGTGACCTGTCCCGTGAATTGACCCGTGCCCTCGGCACCGTCGACGAGGCCCGTGCAGCTTATGCCCGCTCCCACGCCAAGATCGCTCCCATCGGGGATCCTGAGACTGGGTTGAACGGCGAGGCCAGAGGACTCTTCCTCGAAGGTGGGGAAGATGAGCAGGGATTCGCCTACTGGCTTCAGAACGGACTGGCCTTCACGCTGCCACTCTTGATTCTCGGCACGACAGCCCTGTTTGTCTGGATCTGGCATCTGCTGACAGCTTCTAAATAAGTAGTCCTTATTTTCATGCCGACTCCCTCTCCCGGCCGTCGCAATGTCCGTCCACGCGTAGCGGGACAATCGCCCTTGCGCCCGAAAGCGAAGGCTCCGATTAATAACGATCGCCAGCGTCTCGAGAAGGATCTTGAGGAAATCCGGCAACAGGAACTCAAGCTCAGGAAGCTCGAGGAGGAGATGAGGAGGAAGGTGGAGGAGCTTCCGAAGAAGCTCGAGGAGCGTGACCGCAAGCAGAGAGAGAGGATCCACAAGCTCGCTGTCCTAACCGCAACCGATCACGTCGGCCGTCCCCAAGACAAGCGCCATGCTCCGCTCCGGCAGGCCAATGGGACGCGCCGCATGACCCTTTCGGAGCAGCGCAGGTCGCGGATACAATTCCTGATGCTTTGCGCGGTGCTGGCGGTCTTTCTGATTCTTCTTTGGAAATCCCTTCCCTGAGGAAATTATCTGGCATTAGCGTCGACTCGGTCGCGCCGATCGTTGCACCGATAAAATGCTCCTAATTTCTCCGACTGCAGGATAAATTAAACCGATGCCAGCGGCCAAGTCACCAAAGACCAAAAGGTCCCAAACAAAGAGCCCTCAAGGGTCTTCTGCTGGTACTGGGGATCGCGATTTAGCGCGGCGTGCGTACCGCACCATGCTGGAAGCCCGTCTTCTCGAGGAAAAGCTGGCCGCGCTCTACCGTTCCGGAAAAATCGTCGGCGGTGTCTTTCTCGGACGGGGGCAGGAGGCCCTGAGCGTAGCGCTCGGCGTTCATCTTCGCCGGGGCGATATCTACGCTCCGCTTATCCGCGATCAGGCGGGAAGGTTTGCCTTCGGCGATACTATTCTAGACACACTCCGCACCTATCTCGGCTCCTCCCTAGGCTCCATGCGGGGACGCGACGGGAACATTCACCGGGGACGCCCCTCTGAGGGATATCACGCGATGATCAGTCACCTAGGGGCCATGGTCTCCACGGTCTGCGGCGGTCTTGTGGCTAAGCGCTTTCGCGGTGAGAAGGGTGCTGTGGGTGCCACCTGCATCGGGGAGGGAGGCACTTCGACGGGAAGCTTCCATGAGGGAATGAATATGGCGGCGGTCGAGAACCTCCCGCTTATCGTCGTGGTGGCCAACAATCAGTATTCCTATTCGACGCCCAATGATCGTCAGTTTGCTTGTTCTGATCTTCTTTCCAAGGCCACTGGATACGGCGTGGCAGGCCATCGCGCCATTGGCAATAACTTGATAGATTGCCTAGCAGTGATTGGCGAAGCGGTCGCCGCCGCGCGTCGGGGCGAAGGTACCCAGTTGGTGGTTGCTGATCTTCTCAGGCTTGTCGGGCATGGTGAGCACGACGATGCCTCCTACATCCCCGAGGCGATGAAGAAATCACCACTTGGACGCGATTGTCTGGAACTCGCGAGGCAGTCCCTTATTGAACAGAAATGGTTGTCCGACGACGAGGCCGGTTCATGGCACGAAGCCGTCGAGAAGGAAGTCGAGGAGACTGCATCCAAAGTCCTTCGCGAACCTGCTCCGGATCCATCGGAGGAGGATTGGAATGCCTTTGCCTCCCCTTCCCTTGGCAGGAATCCTTAGCCCAGAGAACCGATGAGCAGCATCACCTATCTTGAAGCGATACGCCTAGCGCAGCTGAGGGCTCTGAAGGAGGACCCTAGGGTCTTTATTTATGGGCAAGACATCGGCGTGTTTGGCGGGGCATTCAAGGCCACAAAGAATCTGGCCAAGGAATTTCCTGGCAGGGTTCTGGATGCTCCGATCAGCGAGGATGCCATGGTGGGACTTGCCATCGGGGCAGCAGTTGAGGGGATGAGACCCATCGTTGAGATGCAGTTTGCAGACTTCTCCACGTGCGGTTTCAACCAGATTGTCAACCAGGCCGCAACGCTCCACTACCGCACCGGAACACCCTGCCCCATCGTCGTGAGGCTTCCTAGCGGAGGAACGCCGGGAAGCGGTCCGTTCCACAGTCAGAGCATGGAGGCTATCTACGCCCACTACCCCGGACTCGTCGTGATGACTCCTGCGACCGTCGAGGATGCGTACACGATGCTGCTGGAGGCCGTCGAACTGGAGGATCCGGTGATCTTCTGTGAGCATAAGTTCCTTTACTATCATCTGAAGGCGGAGAGTCTTCCTGCAACAGTCGGTGAGGCGCTTCCCTTCGGAAAAGCGCGGATCGCGCGCCCTGGTAGGGACGCGACAATCGTGGCCTACAGTGCCATGGTTCACGAGGCATTGGCTGCCGCCGAGGAGCTCATTCAGGATGGTTATGACATCGAGGTGGTGGATCTCAGGACGGTACGTCCGATTGACACAGATACGATCCTTGCCTCCGTTGCAAGGACAGGACGACTGCTTGTGGTTGGGGAGGCATGGCCCTGGGGAGGAGTTGCTGCGGAGGTCATCGCGCGTGTCGCCACCGAGGGATTTGGTCTTCTGGATGCCCCCCCGCAGCGGCTCAACGCGAAAGAGACGCCTGTTCCCTATCATCCCGCCCTCTGGGGAACCCATCGTCCGACAGCCTCCTCCGTGGCCAACTCCCTGAGGCAGCTGTTGGAACTCTAACTTTTATCGCCCATCGCCCACCCGAACCGCAGACACCCATGTTCCCGTCACCCGACTCCCCCAATCTCCTCCCAATCATCATGCCCCAACTCGGTGAATCGATCGCTGAGGCAACCATCGTGCGTGTTACCTTTGCGGTTGGCGACCGTGTGGAGGCTGACAAGGATCTGCTCGAGGTTGAGACCAACAAGGCGGTGATGGGCGTCACCGCTCCCTGTGGAGGCATCCTCCGTGAACTGAGTGCGACCATCGGCGAGAGTTACGCCGTCGGAGCTACACTCGGCTATCTTGAAATCAGCGAAGAGGATGCTGAAAGACTTGGGCTCAACGACGCTCCTCCCGCGCCGGCGGAAAAGCCAAAGAAGAAAAAGGCTGCCGGTATTTCGGGGGCAGCCGAGGCGGAGTCGATCAAGCCATCTAGAAAAGCCGTGGAACCGACCGTCAGCGGTCTTCCTGTGCCCGCCCACGCGGGAGGAGCGAGCTTCCTTTCCCCGCGAATGAAGGCCCGTATGGCCGAGTTGGGTCTTCACGCGGCCGATCTTGCCGGCGTCGCTGGCAGTGGTGCCGGAGGTCGTGTCACGATCGACGATCTGGAGAGGTTCCTGCAGGATCTCGAGAGGAACACGATTTCTCCCGCCTCCTCCATGAGAGTGGCTGTGGCTGACGCCATGCGTCGCAGTTGGACCAGGCCGCTTGCAACCGTGGTCCTGCCGGTACAACTCGACATCCTGCTTGCCCACCGCAAGCTTCAGACCGTGAAGGCTGGACCAGCCCTCTACGCACTTCGAGCCCTGGCTATCACGCTTTCAGAAATGCCCACCGTGGCAGGGCGTCTCATCGGCGACCGGGTAATTCACCCGCGATCCATCGATATCGGATTTGCCGTAGAGGCTGAGGACGGAGTTCTTGTCCCTGTCATCAGGCATGCCGATCAGTCGCCTCTTGTGGATCTTGTCGAACGCTACAATCGCCTGGTCGAACTTGCCCGTGCCAGGCGCCTTCCTGGATCCGATACTGGAGGCTCCATCGCCACGATCACCAACTACGGCGTCTTCGGGCTTACCATGGCGACGCCGATTCCCCTGCCGGAACAGAGCATCCTGCTTGGCATCGGGGTGGGCCGGGTTACTCCGTTCTGGGATCAGGAGAAGAAGGTATTCGTTCCAGTGACGGAAGCACAGTTCACCCTTAGTTTTGACCATCGCGTTCTCGATGGGGGCGCAGCAGGAAGACTTCTTCAGCGTGTATCGAACCTCCTCGGCACACCGGAAGAGCTATAGGTCGCTGTCGTATAAGGCCCCAAATCCCTTGCCTGCCAAAAAAAAGGGGTCTCCGCGAAAGTTGGCAACTTTTGTGAAATCGCGGTGTTATTCCCCGTGATGAAAACACAACCATTGTTCCTAGCGCTGCTTCTTGGCTTTTTACCCCTTTTCCTCAAGGCGCAGAATACCAACGTCCCGGACCAAATTCCTCCTCCACCATCTTCAGGTGGGCATGGTCCGATGGCTAATCTAAGCAACACGGATCGGGCCAAGGTTAAAGCTGCACATGACAAGGCGATCAAGCAGGACCCTGAGCTGGATCAAAAAATGAAGGCTGCACACCAAACAATGGAGGAAGCTAAAAAATCCATGCACGATGCGATGATCGCAGTCGACCCGAGTGTCGAGCCTATCCTCGCTAAAATGATGCCTCCAAAATGGGCAGGCAAACACGAGAGTGGCCAAGGTGGCCCAAACAGTCAGAGGGGTGCTGCCGCTCCTTCCCTTTCAACCAATACCAATGCATGGCAACATCTTGGTCGCCATGAACCTGCGGGAATGGCCAATCTCACGGAGAGCGAGCGCCAGCAACTCAAGTCCCTCCATGAGCAGGTGAAGAACGATCCTGCTGTTATTGCCGCCAAGCAAGCAAAGCGGAGCGCAACGAATCCCGAGGCAAGACATGCGGCGGAGGAGTCCATGCATCAGGTTATCAATGATGCGATAATCAAGGCAGATCCCTCTGTAGAGGCTATCCTTGAAAAACTTCACCCATCTGGTGGAACTGGAGGTGGAGAAGCGGGACAACCATCAGCCTCGCCTTCAGCGATGCCGATGGCTCAGTAAGCGAAAAGTTCCGCGCATAAAGCAGTTCCTTGGGCCGGGTTCCTTGGAAGTCCGGCCTCTTTCCTCAACTCATGATTATCCCTGAGGCTTAATTACCTCTTTTCCTGAAGATCCTTTGGTGTCGATGGTTCCCTTCTGTGGAGTGGGGGTTGGGAGGCCCTTGTGGAGCATTCTTGTGTAAGGTCCTTCGACGACTTGAGGAAAATAGAGATCGCGGCGGTTTTCCACTGTGGTACAACCCGCAAGGAAGAGAGTCATGAGTAAAGCAATACCAATACCTACAGGGATGTTGGGAGGAAGTGTATGTTGCACAACTTCGGAGCATACTCGTGCCAGCCGATTCCGTGTCAAAGAAATTGCCCCTTTCGAACTTCTTCGCAAGGATCCTATCGCGTGCTGCTGGCTTATTATATCCATGACCTGAGTCCCTTCCTGATCCAGATCGGGGGTTTTGGACTACGCTGGTACGGATTGGCCTATTTAGCCGGCTTCATCGTCGGCATCCTGCTTTATAAGCATCTTGCAAAGCGTGGATATTCCGATCTGCGTCCTGATCAAGTGACGGATTTTATCACGATGAGTGCGCTCTTTGGGGTGCTCCTGGGGGGGCGTCTTGGCTACATGCTTTTTTACGATGGTGACCGGTTTTTCCATGATCCCCTGATTTTCTTCCGCGTGTGGGAAGGTGGGATGGCAAGTCATGGAGGCATTCTTGGCCTGACCTTTTACACGATCTGGTACGCTCGTAGGCACCGGCTTTCTTTCCGGAATCTTGCCGATAATCTCGTGGTGGTGGGCCCGGTCGGAGTCTTTTTCGGACGATGTGCCAACTTTATCAACGGCGAACTCTATGGCCGTGTGACCGATGTCTTCTGGGCAGTCCAGTTCCCGAAAGAGATCCTCGTCTACCCTCCGGATCATCTCGAACGATTGCTTTCCAAGACTGTTGCAGTCGACCCCTCGTTGGGATCCCCCGAGGCGGTGATTGCCGGGGTGACCGCTTCTCAACCGCTTCGTGAACTACTGGCCGTCGAGATCGCTCCGCGCTATCCCTCCCAGCTTGTGGAGGCCGGACTGGAGGGACTCTTCCTCTTCGCTCTACTCTGGATGCTTCGGACGCGGGTGCGACTTGCCAATGGTGTCCTGACAGGAGTTTTCTTCATCGCTTACGCGGTTGTGAGATTCCTGGGTGAATGCTTCAGGGAACCTGATGCACCCTTGACCGGAATGCTCACGAGGGGACGATTTCTCTCTCTCTTCATGATCCTTATTGGGATCTTTTTCCTACTTTGGGCGCGCTGGAAACCAAGCTATCCGCATCGTTTCACGAAGGTCTCATCATCATGACGTCATGATCGCGGTGCATTATGATCGGGGGGTCTATCTTCCAGAGTGCGATCATCTCTGGTTGGATCCTCGAGGAACGCGCCCCTTCGCGTTCATATCCCACGCCCATAGTGACCATACGGGTCACCACCAGAGGACAATCCTGACAGAGCCTACGGCCCGCTTCATGCGCGCCCGCATGGGGTCGAGTGGTAAGGTGCAGCATGTCCTGAAGTACGGCGAGGAGAGGGAGTTCGGATCCTTCAAAGCCACGCTCCTTCCTGCGGGACATGTTCTGGGATCGGCTCAAGTTCTGATCGATCTAGATGGCGAGCGGTTGCTCTACACGGGTGACTTCAAGCTTCGACCCGGGCTCTCCAGCGAAGCGGCACAATGCGTTCAGGCCGACACGCTGATCATGGAGACGACATTCGGTCTCCCTCATTACAATTTCCCCCCACCGTCAAAAACGATTGCCAGTATTTTGGAATTCTGTCGTTCCACCCTGGCTGAGGGTTCGGTGCCCGTGCTTCTCGGATACTCTCTTGGCAAGGCTCAGGAAATCCTGGCTGCACTCATGGGGTCTGAACTACCCGTGATGCTGCACGGTTCTATCTGGCAGATGACCCGTCTTTATGAGGACTTCGGAGCAGTTTTCCCGCCTTATGAGCGTTTTGAACCTGAGCAAATTACGGGGCATGTCCTGATCTTTCCCCCTATGACGAAGAATTCTGCGATACTCGAAAAAATCACAAAAAAGAGAGTGGCGATGATCACAGGCTGGGGTCTCGATGAGAGGGCTGTCTATCGATACGGATGCGACGCTGTCTTTCCACTCTCCGACCATGCTGATTATGGCGAACTGATGGAGATGGTCGATCTCGTGAAGCCTTCCCGTGTCTTAACACTGCATGGTTATGCCGATCAATTCGCCTTGGACCTACGGCGTCGCGGCATCGATGCCTGGTCGCTCACCGGCGGGAATCAACTCGAGTTCGGGCTCTGAGTGAGCGGTTGGTGGACCCCTCACTTTCGGATCCTTATCAGGATCGCAACATCTTCTCTACACGAGCAGCATCCGCCGGCGTATCAACCCCAAAGCCGCGATGGGAGGTCATGACCACACGGATTGGGATGCCGTTCTCCAGGGCGCGGAGTTGTTCCAGTTTCTCGCACTGCTCGAGGGGGGTTGGGGTGAAGCGGACCAATTTTCGTAACACGTCTCTCCGGTATCCATAGATGCCGACATGGAGCAGCGGCTTTACAGCGCTTGTCTTGTCCTTCGCGTCGCGCTGATAGGGGATCCTGCTCCGCGAAAAATAGAGCGCTTCGTCATGTCGTCCCATCACTACCTTCACACAGTTAGGATCATCGACTTCCTGGGGATCGGTGAAGGGGGTCGCCGCGGTTATCATACCGATCTTCGGGTCGCGCTTCAGAGTCTTGGCCAATAAAGATATCAAGAGCGGATCGATCATCGGCTCATCACCCTGCACATTAATGAAGTGCGTCGCTTCCTTGAGTCGCAACGCTACTTCAGCAATCCGGTCAGTGCCGCTCGGATGATCGGACGATGTCATCACAACATCGGCCCCAAAATTGAGCGCCGCCTCGGCAATCCGGTCCTCATCGGTGGCGATTAGGACACAGGAGATCCCTTTTGCTTGGAGAGCACGTTCCCATACATGCTGGACCAGCGGTTTTCCCGCAATCGCATGGAGGCACTTTCCTGGAAAACGCATTGATCCCCAACGGGCCGGGATAACGAGGGCGATAGTGGTTTTGGAAGTGAGAGCGCTCATGGTAGAAAAAAATTCAAGGACTTAGCGGTTGAAAGATTCAAAGGGCACCGTCGAGCACAAGACGAACAGCCTCGGTGACCGTCGGCGCGATGAAGTCGGCCCCGCAGCCAAGATGTTCTTTCCCGTAGCCTGTCTCCACGAGAATGGTGCGCACGCCTGCGTTCCGGCCGCACTCGATGTCGATCCCCTTGTCCCCGATCATGAAGGAGCGCTTGAGATCAATGCCGTGCTCAGATGCCGCCTCGAGGATCATGCCGGGTGCCGGCTTGCGACGTGGTGATGGGTTGTCAGGATGATCAGGCGCCATATAGGAGGCCTCGACTTCCCCGTTAAGTTGGCGGAAAAGCTCCGCCTGTACGGATTCGAACTGTTCGACGGTAAAGTATCCCCCGCCGATGCCGCTCTGGTTCGTGATGATGATCACAGCCCAGCCCAACGAGCGTGCTTGAGCGAGTACTTCAGCGGCACCCGGATAGGCTCTGACATCTGCGGGGTCGTGACAATGGTCGACCTCGACCATGAGCGTTCCGTCCCGGTCAACAAAGAGGGCGGGACGCAGACCTTGTGCGCCGCTCATGTTTGAGCAAGATCCCTGAAACTCGCTTCCAGTTCGGCGCGCGTGCAGGTGGCGGTGCCCAGTTTGCCCACGACGATGCCAGCGGCATGGTTGGCCAGTTCGGCCGCCTCCTCCGGGTTGGCTCCCGCTGTGATGCCTAGTGTGTAAAGAGAGATGGAAGTGTCACCCGCGCCGGAAACATCGAAGATTTCCCGGGCGCGTGTCGGCGTGTGATAAGGCGGCAGCCCCTTGCGAAAGAGCATCATGCCTTGCTCGCTCAGGGTGATTAGGAGAGAGCCGGCATTCCAGCGATTGAGAAGGATTTCACCCACCTTCATCAGGGCCGCGTCGTTTTCAACGGGATGAACAGGTGCGGAAAGTGGAATGCCTGCGGCGGCGAAGGCCTCGGAACGGTTTGGTTTGATTGTGGCAATTCCTGGCCATTCCAGGGGATTTTTGGGATTGGGATCGCAGGTGACGATCACCCCCTTGTCCCGCGCCTCTTCTAGGACGGCATCCACCAATCCTTGGTCAAGGAATCCCTTGCCATAATCCTCAATAAGCACGGCATCGGCCTCTCCAACTAGCTGGCGTGTCTTGCTGAGGATATCCTGCCTTTCCGAACCAGGTGCCATGCGCTGTTCGCGGTCTACCCTGACGACCTGCTGGCGCTGGGCAATGATCCGGGTTTTCACGATAGTCGGGATGGAAGGATGCGTGAAGAGGCCCTCGATGGATATCCCCTCGCTCCTCAGTAGCCCTGTGAGTTTTTCACCGGAGGCATCGTTCCCCACTATTCCAAGCATGGTGACCGAGGCGGTAAACTCCCGAAGATTGCGTGCCACGTTTGCCGCTCCGCCGGGATAGCTGGACTCGCTCTGCACCTCCACGATGGGCACCGGTGCCTCGGGGGAGATCCTCCCCACATTTCCCCAGACAAACTCGTCCAGCATCAGATCGCCAATTACGAGGAGTCGTTTGGCCGCTGCCTTATCAAGAATGTGTTGTAATCTTTCCCGGTCCATTACAGATTGAAGTCAACCAAAAGCGTGTGAACTACGATTCGCCCATGCTCCATAGCGAGACCCCTCTCGGCGAGGGTATTTTTTCCAGATTTCCGATGAATCATCTTTTTTTATTCAGCACGGCTATCGTCTGCCTGTTTCTAATCTCCCCTCCGATCCTAAGGGCGGACACTCCTCCCAAGAAAATCTCACTTTCCGATTTTCCTGCTGCGGCCGTTGAGGAGGTGGTGGTGCCGGTACCCAGTGAAATCTTTGCTGTTCTCGACAAACTCGGCAATCCGAACTGGAAGGGTCAACTCCGTGACGGCAAGGTCCGCACACCGGAGGACCGCGCACGCACTGCCCTTCTTCTCGGCAATGTGATCGCTGAAGGATTTGTGGCCGTCGAGGCCGAGGACGCTGAGCGTGTGAAGGAACTCGGTCGCCAGGTTCTGACGCTCGCGGAAGCAATCAATGTCCGTAAGTCGGTCATTGCCCGGAGCAAGAGCATCACCGACAAGGCCGATCAGCGTGATTGGAGAGGTGTCCGGGCAGAGTTTGACGGTGCCCTGCAGGATGTCCGCGGCGCCATGCAGGAACTCAATGATCAGGATCTTTCGCAGTTGGTGAGTCTGGGCGGATGGCTCCGGGGTACCGAGGTGCTCACCTCAATCGTGAGTGGAGGGTTTTCCAAGGACGGTATAGAACTTCTTCATCAGCCCGAATTAGTGAATTATTTCGATCGTTGCATCGGCTCCATGGGAGGACGGCTCCGAAAGAATCCGCTAGTTGCCAGCATCCGGGATGTACTGAGGAAAATCGGGCCTATTGTTAACGAGGGGGGAGATAAAATCACCCCTGAACAGGTCAAATCAATCCATGATCTCACTCATGGTGTGAACCAGCAGATTGTTGAAGGGACCACCGGAAACTGATCATGAAATTTTTTCTTTTCAGTGGATTTGGCACGCGAACCCAACGATTTATTGTCGTAACGGTGTTGCTCGCCGCCTGCTCGCCCTGCCTGGTCCGCGCCACCGTGGACGATGCCCTCTCGTTCGCCTATGAGGCGGCTCTACCCTATTATAAACAGGGATACTCCATTCGTAAGGATGCCTGGGGCGGCGACCTCGGGGTTCGGGACAAAAAGGCTGTTAGTTCGCAACTCTTTAAGGGAAATAATTATTGGTTCCTGATGGCCTCCGATGTGAAGGGGGCGACCCTTTCCGTTCACATTTACGACGACAACGGCAATCTTGTTGATGCCGAAAGCTGGCAGAAGGGCCGTTTTGCCGGAGCAAGAGTCAGCCCGAAGGCAACGGGAACATTTTTTGCTATCGTCCAGATCCTTAAGTCCCCCGAGGATCGCACTCCGTGGGCGTTGGTTTACGGCTATAAGTAGCCGTCGTCGTTGAAGAGACCATTACAGAAAAGAAAGCAGGATCCTGCTCGCAATCCGAAGAAGGCGTCAGCTTTCGGAGAAGGGGTCACGTTGGAATTCGATAATGCTCGTGCCCTGCAAGCTCTCTACGGAGGTGATGAGAAATTGCTTCGACTCATGGAGAGGGATTTTGGTGTTCGCATCACAAGCCGTGACGGGTGGCTGAAGATCCAGGGTGATGACAAAGCCGTGACCAAGGCCAGGCATGTATTCGATGAACTGCGCCGAGTCGTTTCCTTGGGGGGAGTGATCGGACGCGATGAGTTTCTATTCGCCCTCGAGCATCCCGAGCCTTCAGAGCCCTCCGTTTCTACTCCTGCCCACCCGGGTCCCGATGGTTGCTCGCCGCTTCCGACTCCTTCTCCTCTAGAAGGCCTCTATCAGGAACGGATCCAGTGTTCTCAGCGCAAGCCGCCCGTTGTTCCGAAGAACCTATCCCAGCGAGATTATCTCCGTGCTATCGATGCCCACGATATCACTTTTGGTGTCGGTCCCGCCGGAACCGGAAAGACATACCTTGCCGTTGCCAAGGCGGTTGCAGCTCTCAAGACGGAAAAAGTAAGCCGGATCATCCTCACGCGACCCGCCGTGGAGGCCGGTGAGGCTCTGGGATTCCTGCCCGGGGAGCTGCAGGAAAAAATCCTGCCTTATCTTCGCCCCCTCTACGATGCTCTGCACGACATGCTGGAACCTGAGGAAATTCAGCGCGCCATCGAGCGGAACATCATTGAGATCGCTCCCTTGGCCTACATGCGTGGCAGAACCCTGAACAAGGCATTCATCATCCTGGATGAGGCTCAGAATACGACCACCGAGCAGATGTTCATGTTTCTCACTCGCATCGGGATCGGTTCGAAGTGCGTGATCACGGGCGACAGGACTCAAATCGATCTTCCCAAGAACAAGCCGAGCGGTCTGATTGAGGCGATTGGCGCACTGGCAAACACTCCGGGAATCAACTTCCATCTTTTCGGCGAAAAAGATGTCGTTCGTCACCCTCTGGTTAGGGCAATCATCACGGCCTATAAAGAGCATCGCGGTCTCCAAGAGACCCGTATTTGATTATCATTCCATGTTCCGTTTCCTGAAAAAACAGCGGCTCGCCGCCCGGGGGATGAGTTGCGGGAAGTCACGCCTTGCCAGCAGGGAGACCATGTTCGGCATGCTTGAGGAGGGGCGTCTGCTCCGTTTTGGGATAGTCTTTGCAGCGGCTGGAATTCTTGCCCTGTTCTGCCTGGCGGGAGATGCGCCCGATCCGCTGAAGCATCTGCTGTACGCTCTCCTCGTGCTTTTCCTTGCCGTTGTCCAACTGGTAGTCAGCAACGATTCGGTCTTAAAGAAAAATTCCTCTCTCGCTCTTTTCCTGGGGGTAATCCTGTTGCAGGTAGGGATTGGTGAGTTTCTGCAAGGACAGGTAAGCCAGGGACGTCTGGATGATCGCTTAGTCGCTCTACTGCTTCCCTACGCGTTTGCACCTTTGATTCTTTCCGTGTTGATGGGTCCCCAGATCGGACTCTCGGCATGTCTGGTCGGCGCTCTCTGGTGGACGGCCCTTCATGTCACGAGAGACCCATTTTTGCTTCTGCTGGCTATCACCGGGGGTCTTGCAGCCGTTCTTTCCACCCTGCGGGTCCGCCGCCGATCGAGGCTTCTGAGGGCAGGTTTTTATTCAGGTATCGCCGTCTGGATCCTGGCAGTCCTTTCCGGCCTGATCGGTTCAGTACTTTGGAATAGTCTCACCTCCACGGACTGGTGGAGTCTTGGTATTGAAAGCATTCTTGCCGTAGGCACGGGGATAATTACTGCAGTTCTTGTCAGCGGTTCTCTTCCGATCATTGAGAAACTTTTTGGGATCACCACGGAGATTTCCTGGCTTGAGCTGGCGGACCTCAATCATCCCCTGCTCCGAAGAATGAGCCTCGAGGCACCCGGCACCTACCATCACTCGCTGGCGATGGCTAATCTTGCGGAGGCTTGCGCCGAGAAAGTCGGTGCCAATGCCACGCTCTGTCGGGTTTCCGCCTACTTCCATGACATCGGCAAGCTGGTTAAACCTGAGTACTTCGCGGAAAACATGCCCTCCGGAGAGAATCTCCATGATGAATTAACTCCCACCATGAGTGCTTTGGTTATCCTTTCGCATGTTAAGGAGGGGGTCGATCTGGCTATCCGCAACAAATTGAACCACCGCGTGATCGATGCAATCAAACAGCACCACGGTACGACAGTTGTCGAATATTTCTACCAGCGTGCGTGTCAACAAGAGAAGGATGCCCGTGTGGGAGGCTCCCTCATGAATGTTCGCCCCGAGGATATTCCAAAAGTCAACGAGGAGAGCTATCGCTATCCCGGTCCCAAGCCGCAGACCCTAGAGGCTGTTATCATGGGGCTCGCCGATGCTGCCGAGAGTGCCTCCCGAAGTCTGGAGCGGCCCACTCCCCAGCGACTGGACGACCTTGTCCATGATCTCCTCAAGGACCGGATCGATGACGGGCAGTATGACGAAGCTCCCGTCACGGTTTGCCAACTCCAAGAGATCGCCGCCTCCCTAGTCTCAAGTCTCAGCAGCATGCACCACAGCAGGATTGCCTATGGACGGCGGAAGGATGATAAGCCTCTTGTGGCAAGGGCTGATCAGGAGTGACGTGACTCTGAAGGCTTAATCAGGAAGGTGAGTCCCGCACCCAGGATCAGGAGCAATCCGGCTGTGATAAAACTGGAATCAAAGCTTCCACTGCTTGCCTTCAGCATTTGCTGAAGCCTGCTGAGAGCGAACCCTCCCACACCCCAGGCAGTGAAGAGGCAGCCGTAGTTCATTCCGAAGTTCTTGAGTCCCCAGAGGTCCTTAGCGAGGGATGGAAAGATAGAGAGGTTGGCGCCGTAGTTGAAGCCGATGAATGAGGCCACCAGCACGATAAGATACTTGCCCCCTCCCGAAGAGGAGGTGATAGGTATTGCACCGAACATCAGGGCGGATTGGATCAGCAGGACTAGCATGAGGGTCCAGCTTCTTCCGATCCTGTCGGAGAAGATTCCTGCCACGATGCGCCCACCCGCATTGCCAATTGCCATCACGGCAACGGCGATGAAGGCCGACTCGCCCATGGACTTCTTGGCCATGCCGCTGATGCTGCTGATAACCATGAGTCCGGCTCCAGCTCCGATGAAGTAGAGTACCCAGAGAAGCCAGAACGAAGGGGTTCTGATGATTTGTCCGGGCGAGCGATCGAGAGAGGGCCGGGCCATCGATCCTCCCGTGCTGGGGCTTGCCGCATGCGAGTAACCAGCTGGAGGGTTCACAAGCAGCTGGGATAAGCCGCAGACGATGATGGCGAAGACGACACCAAAGAAAAGCATCGATTGGAGGAGCCCGAAGTGTCGCAGCAGGAAGTCAGAAGCCGGAGCAAGATAGAGCGGCGCTAGACCGAACCCAGCAACGACAATGCCTGCGATGAGTCCGGTTTTGGAGGGGGGGAACCACTTCAACGCAGGGGGTGTGGCCGAGGAATAACCGAAGCCGACGCCGATGCCAACTAATACCCCGAAGCCAAGCACCCAGATGACGTAGCTGTTGGTTGTGGAGATCAACGAAAAACCTACTGCAACAAGTAGGCCGCCGATGGTAGCCGTGACCCTGGGGCCTAGCTTATCCTGACATCTTCCGGCCAGGATCATAGAAAAGGCAAAGACCAGACAGCAGAGAGCGTAGGGGTCGTTGAGTTGGGATCCCTTCCAACCGAAATCCTTTTCAATGGCTCCCTTGAACATACTCCACGTGTAGAGCACTCCTAGGGCGAGGTTGATACCTAGTCCTGCCAGCGCAACGCGCCAGCCTTTATTTAAGTCCGTGGGGGAAGTCACGAGTATGAGGATTAAGGAACCAAGATCATGGAGAAAAAGCGAAAGGAGTGCCTATCAAAGCTTTACCCCAAACCGCTCACCCTTACTGCAATCAAGGGCAAAGCCGGCCAGAAGTTCGGCGGTCTGCTCGAGGTCCGAATATTGGATCATCTCCACAGGAGAATGCATATACCGATTTGGGACGCCAATGGAAACGGTCGGGATGCCCCCCTTTTGCTTGAAGATCGCGTCGGCATCAGTGCCCGTCCAGCGGGGATTTACCTCCACCTGAAGAGGGACTTTTGAGTGCTCCCCCAACTTACGAAGACGGGCATTCACGACGGGATGATTCACGCTTCCAAGACTGATCACGGGCCCCTTACCCATGAAAACTTCACCGTGCTTTGTCTTGGAGCAGTTTGGAATGTCGGTGGCATGGGTCACATCAACCACCAGAGCCACATCGGGATGGACGGTATAACCTGCCATGGAGGCTCCGTAGAGACCGTTTTCCTCTTGAATGGTGGAAACGGCCACAAGCTTTGCTTGGAGATTTTTCTTTTTTAGGGAGGCAATGCGCAGACCTTCGGCTGCAGCCCAGGCACCGATTCTGTTATCGCAACCTCGTGCCGCGAAGCGTCCTCCCGCCAATTCCTGGAACTCCGCCGAGTAGGTGACAGCATCGCCGATGGAGACCAGTTTCTCAGCCTCTTTCCGTGTGGAGGCGCCGATATCGATATGCATGGCGTGTATTTCGGGAACCTTGTTGCGGTCGTCTGGCTCCTGAAGATGAATGGCGAGAAGTCCGGTAACTCCGGGCACAGAACCTTTTGAGCCATGAACCGTGACGCGTTGGCCGCGTATCAGTCCTTTGTCCACCCCTCCGATACCCTTAAAGTAGAGGAATCCCTCCTCCGAGATGTGTGAGACCATCATTCCGAGTTCATCGACATGGCCACTGATAAGGATCGTAGGATCTCCCTTCCCGGAGCCTGGGTTCAGCGTAGCGTAGGCATTACCGTAGGAATCGATCTCCACCGAATCGGCAAACTGGCTCACGTAATCAACCCAAACCTTCTGTCCCTTGGTCTCGAAGCCCGATGGGGAGTGGGTGTTAAGAAGTTTTTTGAGAAATGCGTAGGGCGCGCCGAGGGAGTCGTGGGAGGTTTTTGCGGAGGATTTCATGAACCCAGAATGATGTTAATCAAGCATCATGAGATAGCTTAATCATTCGAAATTCAAAAAACCTTTCGATGCGAGGGAATATGTTCAAACGAACTTCCCGGGATTCAGGATATCTTTCGGATCGAGGGCTTTCTTAATGCGGGTGTGGAGATCGCGGAGTTCGGAAGATGTGGCCTCATTCCACCAGCGTTTCTTGGCTAGGCCGATGCCGTGCTCTCCGGTGATGGCTCCTCCCCACTTGATGACTTGGGTAAAGAGAGCGTCGAGGACTCCCTCTATCTCCTTGGGGCGCTTGGCCTGCTGTTCCTTGGAGACCATGACATTCACATGGATGTTGCCGTCTCCGGCATGGCCGAAGCAGGCGATGGGGAAGCCGGTTTGCTTCTGTAGTTTTTCGGCGAAGGTAATGAGGTCGACGAGGCGGCCACGGGGGACTGCGATGTCCTCGTTGAGCTTGGTGAGTCCGGTGGCCTTGAGCGAGGCCGAGAAGGCACGGCGCAGGGCCCACATGCGTTCGCAGCGCTCGGGGGAGGTGGCAAGTTCCACCTCGAGGGCTTTGTTCTTTGTAAGGAGGGCCTTAAGAGCCTTGCCTTCGCTCAGGACACTAGCCTTCTGGCCGTCGAGCTCGACTAGCAGGTGAGCCTTACCTGGAGGGATGAAGGTTCCCTTCAAGTTCTTGTGCGGGTTGCGGGCTGACTGGAGGGTGAAGCTATCAGCCACCTCCATGGCGCAGGGGAGGTAGCCGGCCTTGAAGATCGCTTGGACAGCGGCGGCGGCATCCTGCATGGAGCCGAATCCTGCCGAGAGGGTCACGCGGGCGGGAGGCAAGGGAAGGAGTCGCAGGGTCGCCTCGGTGATGACTCCGAGCATTCCCTCGGAGCCGACGAACATCCCGACCAGGTCAAAGCCGGTCTTATTCTTGTGGGTACGTCCACCGACCCGGACGAGGGTACCGTCGGCGAGGGCAACCTGAAGTCCCAGCACATAGGGACGGGTGACGCCGTACTTGAGGCAACGAGGACCCCCTGCATTGGTGGCGATATTGCCGCCAAGGGAGCAGTCCTTATAGCTCTGCGGATCGGGCGGGTAGAATAGCCCCTTCTCCTGAACCTGCGTCTGAAGCACTCCCGTAATGACATTCGGCTCCACCACGGCGACGAAGTCCTCTCCGTTGATCTCCCTGATGCGGCTCATCCGGTGCATGCTCATGAGAATGCCGCCCCGCACAGGAACGCATCCGCCGACATAGCCATGGCCGGCACCGCGTGTGGTCACGGGGATGCCGTGCTTATTCGCATAGCCGAGCACGACGGCGACCTCCTTGGCGTTTCCAGGTGCAACCGCGATCTTGGGAAGAGCCGAGGCAAACCACTTGTCCCTCCCGAGTTCGGCTAGACGCTCAGGATTAATGATGACCCCGGCCTTGGTCGAGATGAGTTTGCGGAGATCCCGCTCGAGAGAAGGATAAGATTTCAACTTTCAGCCTTCAGGTTTTCTAAACCTACATTCCCATGATCTCGTAGCCGCCATCGACATAGATCACCTGGCCGGTGATGCCACTGCCACCATCGCTGGCTAGGAAGACGCCGGTATGGCCGAGTTCCTCACCGGTGCAGGTGCGGCGAAGAGGAGCATGCTCTTCGTAATGCTTGATCATGGTGCCGAGGCCGGAGACGCCGCGGGCGGCGAGGGTATTCATCGGGCCCGCGCTGATACAATTCACACGGATCTTCTTGGTGCCGAGATCGTAGGCAAGGTAGCGGGTACTCGCTTCCAGCGAGGCCTTGGCGACGCCCATCACGTTGTAATGAGGGACGACCTTGACGGATCCATAGTAGCTCATGGCGGTGATACTTCCACCGTCGGTCATGAGGGGGGCGGCTTCGCGGGAGAGGGCGACCAGCGAGTAGGCACTGATGTCGTGGGCTCTCATGTAGGCGTCGCGACTGGTGGAGAGGAAATCCCCTTCCAAGGCTTCCTTCGGAGCAAAGGCAACGGAGTGGAGTAGGAGATCAAGCTTAGGGGTAGCCTCGCGGACTTTGCCGAAGAAAGTGGTGATCTCAGCATCGCTTGAGACGTCACAAGGCTGGAGGAAAGTGTCGGCCCCAAACTCAGAGACGAGTTCCTCAACGTTTTCCTTCAGGCGTTCTCCCTGATAGTTGAAGAGGAGGGTGGCTCCGGCCTGCTTCCAGGCCTTGGCAATGTGCCATGCGATGCTGCGTTTATTGGCGACGCCGAAAACAACGCCGACTTTACCTGCGAGTGGTCCGTTACTCATCCCACTAGAAAGCCTTCTCTATCCCCCTCCTGTCACGCAAAAACCTTGCGAAAAAAATGTGAAATGTCTTCTTGGCCGCAGCCGCGAACTTTTCCACCCCAATCTCTTTCATCCCCTTCATCCCTGTGAATTCATTCAGCCCCTGGGATGAAATTTCCTGTGAACCGACTTGAGTTGGCTTCGGTCAACCTGGGTGTAGATTTGCGTTGTTGCGATGGAGGCATGGCCAAGCATCTCCTGGATGATGCGCAGATCGGCGCCGCCGGCTAGTAGATGGGTGGCGAAGGAGTGGCGGAGCTGGTGTGGGTGGATGGCCTCTTCTATCCCGGCGATCTTTGCGTAATGGCGGACTAGTTGCCATATACGTGCCGGTGTGAGTTTGTGTCCCCGCACGGAGAGAAAGATCTCTCCGCCTGATTTCGACGAGACGATCTTGGGACGTGCATTGCTCAGGTAGAATTTCAATGCATCCAGAGCGGCGCGTCCCACCGGAATCAACCGCGTCTTGCTACCTTTTCCGGTGACTCGAATAACGCCGCCTTCCTCATCGAGATTTTCTAAGCGGACGCTGCAGGCTTCGGCAATACGAAGGCCACAGGCATAGAGAAGCTCCAGCAGGGCGCGGTCGCGCATTTCCAGAAGAGTCTCTCCCGCTGGGGCTGCGACCAGTTTCGCCATGTCGGTTGGAGAGAGGGGTTGAGGGAGAGTCTGGGGCAGACGTGGGAGGGGCAGCTTCTCGGCGGGATCGCTTGCGATGCGGCTACGGGCGGTCAGAAATCGGAAGAAGATCCGCAGGGCAACGGCCTCGAGCTTAATCGAGGTGGCAGAGAGACCCCGTTTCTTCTCCGCAATCAGAAACTCGGAGAGGAGAGGAGGGGTGACGGCCACTACCGATTCAATCCCCCGACCAGCAGCCCAAGCGACAAAGCGTTCCAGCGAGGCCCGAGTCGAGAGTTGATAGTTGGTCGAGAGACCTCTTTCTGTCGCCAGATAAAGCAGGAAGCTGTCGATGCACTCCTGCATCTCCGTGATCAGGAAACGGAAGCAGGATTCGGTGCCGTTAGCCGCGTGAGGGCCTCATGGTACTTCTCCGCGGTCTTTGCAACGATCTCTGCAGGAAGTTCAGGAGCGGGTGGTTGCTTGTCCCAGCCGCAGTTCTCGAGCCAGTCCCGAACGAACTGCTTATCAAAGCTCGGAGGACTGCCGCCTGATTTGTATTGGTCGGCTGGCCAGAAGCGTGAGGAGTCAGGCGTCATGCACTCGTCGATCAGGATGATCTCGCCGTCATGAATCCCGAACTCGAACTTCGTGTCGGCGATGATGATGCCGCGGGAGGCGGCATAGGCACGCCCATGCCGGTAGAGATCGAGGCTCATCTGCTTCACCCTCAGGGCGACTTCGTCACCCAGCAAAGCACGGCACTGGGACCAGCTGATCGGCTCGTCGTGGCCCTCCTCGGCCTTGGTGCTCGGCGTGAAGAGATCTTCGGGGAGGCGGTCGGACTGTTGTAGTCCCGCTGGCACCGCATAGCCACCCACCGTGCCCTCCTTCTCGTATTCCTTCCATCCAGAGCCGGCGACATAGCCGCGCACGACACACTCGACGGGAAGCGGCTTCGCCTTCTTCGCGATCATTGAGCGACCGCGCAGGATGTCGGCATACGGCTTTAACTCAGAGGGGAAGGCCGAGACCTCGGTCTCGATCATGTGATTCGGAATAAAATCGAGGCGATGGAACCAGAAGGTCGAGAGTTTGTTCAGCACCTCCCCCTTGCCCGGGATGGCGTTTGGCAGAATGCAGTCGAAAGCGGAAATGCGGTCTGTGGCTACCAGCAGGAGGTTCTCTCCAATGTCGAAGACTTCGCGGACTTTGCCGCTGCGGAGTTTCGTGATGCTAGGCAGATCGCAGGTGAGAAGATCCATAAGGAAATGATGAATGATGAATGATGAATGATGAAATGAAAAAGGCGGGTGAAAAATATGGGATCTCCATATTTCGTTGCGTCAAATTTTCCTGATGGGACTCATGCAACTCATTCGCCTCATTCGCTGACCCGAGAACGCCCCTTCTTGACTTCGGAGCGGTGACGCTTTCCTTCCACCAGTTTTCTCTTCTCAGAGCGGGATCTCGGAGCAAGCCTACGGCGAGTCTTGGCTGCGGCCGCCCTAGCCTTTTGTCGCCTGAGGGCAATTTGTTCGGTGAGCTTTGCCGTCAGGCGCTCTCTGGCAATCTTGCGGTTCATGCTCTGACTGCGGGAGTCAGTGACCGTGACAGAGAGGCCGCTCGGGATATGGGTGAGCGTCACGGCCGTGGAGACCTTGTTCACATGTTGGCCTCCGGGACCCGAGGAACGGGCGAAGCTTTCCGTGAGGTCTTCATCGAGGAGTTGAACGGGTTCCATGGGATTTATTCAGCGGTTCCTTAGAATTCTCTAAATTTCTTTATGGCTTCATAATTCATAATTCATAATGCAATCTTTTCCCATGTTTACCCACCAAGTCTTGGAATCCGTTGCCGGACCTCTTGACCAGATCACTGATGAGGCAACTGGGCTGCGCCTTATCATCTGCCGGATCGGTGCGGAACCGGTGAGTCTAGCCCTTCGTAATGGCAAGGAGGAGTGGGAGGGGTTTCTCTGGCGCGACGGTCAGGTGGAGAAGCCCGCCTCGGGCTGGGGCAACCACGCAACGGTCATGGGATATTTTGTACATCGCCTCTGGAAGCAGGAATCCGTGTACGAGGGGCACCCGATCAAGGGGGGGAACCACGGATTTGTCCGCAGTCACGCCTTCCCTGAGCCTGATGTCGATCTGGCGACTGGGACGATGACCTATCATGTCGATCCCACAGAGATCCCATCAGATGCCTATCCCTACAAGGTGGCGATGCGCCTTATCTATGGCATCTCCCAGGGAAGCATGCGGATGAGGTTCGAATTTGAAAACCGCGAGGTGCACCCCGTGGTTCTGAGCTTTGGATGGCATCCCGGATTTGATGTCGGCTCGCTAGAGAGCGCCAGGGTTCTTCTGCCTGCCGGCAACTATCGCAGAGAGATGGCTCCAGGCGATTTCCTCGACGGGACTATTGAGGAAATTCCCTTTGCCGGCGGCGAGATGCCTTTCTCGAAAAAGGATCTTCCCGGCTCCTTTCTTCTCGATCTGGAAGAAGTCAGTGACCGTCGCTTTATTCTGGAGGCTCCTGCTCTGGGCCATCGCATCGAGTGCGATTACTCCGAAGCCCCTTACCTGACGCTCTGGAGCAATGGGGATCCCTTCGTGTGCGTCGAACCCTGCTGGGGATTACCGGATCACAACCCTCCCGTTCCCTTCGAGCAGAAGAAGGGAATCCAGCATATCACGGCTGGTTCGACGATCTCGGCCTCCCTCGCGGTAACCCCCTCATTCCTTGGCTAATCCTCTGATAGCCCTTGGATAGTCCTTGGTTGAGCCTCTTGCGAAAGCAGGCCCGTACTGCTAATTATTTTCTCCCTTGAAAACTCAGAAAGATCTCTCTCCCCAGCAAAAGCAGTCATGGCTCAAGGCCGTCAGTGCCATGGAGCAGAAGAACTTCCCCTATGTCATCCAGATCTGCCAAGGATTGCTCCAAAGCATGCCTGATTTTTTAGACGGCAGGAAACTGGCCCGTAAGGCTGCAATCGAGAAGTCAAAGACGATCAAGAAAGGTTTCTTTTCAGGTCTTGGCGGAGGATCCTCGATGGCTCTTATGAAGGCTGGAGGTTTCAAGAGAAAAGATGACCTTGTAGCTCTCCTTCCTCTGTTGGAAGAAATCCTGGCCGACGATCCCTTCAACGCTCAGGCGAATACCTTTCTTCAGGAAGCTGCCCTGAAATGGACCCCCCCCATGAAGGAACTTGCCTTCTTTGCCTTCGAAACAACCCTCGAGGGTAATCCCAAGGATAAAGTTCAGCTTAACCGCTTCGCTTCCTTCTGCATGGAAATGGATGAAAACGGAAAGCCCAGAGATCCGGCACGCGCCGTGGAACTTTACAACAAACTCCTCGCGATCAATCCCAATGACATGCTTGCTATGAAGGGTAGCAAGGATGCCTCGGCCTCCCAATCGGTTCAGCAGGGCGGATGGGAAGTCGCCGATAGCTATCGTGATCTCATCAAAAATAAGGAAGAGGCTGTCTCTCTGGAGCAGCAGTCGCGCGTCGTCAAAAGCGACGAGATGATCGATACCCAAATCGCTGAACTCTCTGCCGCCGTGCAGACGGAACCGCAGAGTGTTGATAAATCACGCAAGATTGCAGAGCTCTTCGAGCAGAAAGGGGATTTGGAGAATTCTCTCGAGTGGTACCGATACGTGCTTGGACTCTCCGGAGGCGCTGACACCACGATCAGCCGGAAGATCAGTGATCTGCAGTTGCGCCAGATCGACGATGCCTTCACAGCTCGCGAAGAGTACTTGGCCTCATCGCCTGATGATCCTGAGGCTCCCCGTTACCACGAGGAAATGAAGGAACTGCGGAAGCAGCGTGCACTCTTTGTCCTCACGGAGGCACGAGAGCGTGTCGAACGAAATCCAACGGATCTGATCGCCCATTTTGATCTGGGAGTTGCCCTGATGGATGCGGGGGAACCACAGGATGCGATCGGTCATTTCCAGAGAGCTCGCATGAACCCCAGCATCCGCCTCAAGGCAATGGGCAAGCTGGGGCAGTGTTATGTGGCTCGCAATATGAACGACCTTGCGGCGAAGACTCTCTCCGATGCCGTCGCCGAATTGGTCGGGATGGATTCGGTCAAAAAGGATCTGCTCTACAATCTCGGGAGCGTCTATCGGTCCATGAACGAAACCGAGAAGGCCGTCGAATGCTTCAAGCAGATCTACGAAGTCGATTACGGTTATAGGGATGTAGCGACACTTGTCGAATCCTCCTACGGCCAAGGTTAAGACAGGGACGATCCGGGGTTAGATCTTCCCTGCAGCGATCAACTCCTTGGCCTTCGCCAACGCGCCGGAGAGACCCGAGATGTCTCGACCGCCACCTCGCGCGCTGTCTGGCTTGCCACCACCTTTGCCTCCCACGAGAGGTGCCACGGCGGAGATCAATTTGCCAGCGGGAAGTGTTCCCTGATGGGCTTTGCCCACCGAGGCCATGAGTGAGACGGCTCCATCCGAGACCCCGGCTAGGAAGATGACCCCCTCGAAGGAGGCTTTCAATGCGTCGGCCACGGACTGAAGCGTATTGCCATCGGCTCCGGGAATTTCCTCCACGATCGAGGGAATCGCGCCTGCGGCGGCTTTTTCGATTAGATCCTTGGCAATTCCTGCGGCTTCGCGCTGACGGAAGGAATCCAACTCTTTTTCCAGTTCTTTCTGACGCGCCAGAGTGGCTTCGAGCTTCTTCTCCACTTCGGCAAGAGGGGATCCAAGACGAGATGCCATGGCCTGTAGGCGTTCGGCATCGCTCTTCGAGGCGCTACGTGCCTCGTGGCCCGCCACAGCCTCGATGCGACGGATTCCTGCCGCCACTGCTGCTTCGCTCACAATCCGGAAGAGGCCGATTTCCCCTGTTCCACGGACATGGGTTCCGCCGCAGAGTTCCATCGAGTAGCCATCAAACGCTCCGGGCATACCTCCGATCTGAACGACTCTGACGACATCTCCGTACTTGTCACCGAAGAACTGGAGGATGCCGGACCGCCCCTTCACTTGGGCATAGGGCAACTCGTGCCAGCTGACCGATGCATTCTCGAGAATGCACTCGTTGACCAGGCGTTCCACGTTAGAGATCTGATCGGGACTCAAGGCGCCGCTTGAAAAGTCAAAAGTGAGCTTCTCGGGGCCTACGTAGGAACCTTTTTGGGAAAGCGTCTCACCAAGAGTTTCGCGAAGAGCCCAGTGCAGAAGATGAGTGACGGTGTGGTGGCGCTGGATGGCGGCACGCCGAAGATGCTCGATGGAGAGAATAACAGTGGCTCCCGGGAGTGGGGGCTCCTCGCCTTCGGTCAGCTCCAATAAATGGAGCCATGTGGGACCATTCTTCTGAGTGTCGGTGACGCGCCAAAGAGAACCGCCGGCAGAGAGCGATCCAGAGTCCCCTAGTTGCCCACCCATTTCGGCATAGCAGACGGAGCGATCAAGAATGACGGCCGTCCTGTCCTTGATGCGGACGATCTCCAATACCGTGGCCTCGGTCTCTGCTGAATCGAATCCTGTGAAGTCCGTGGGGGTTGTCGTCTCAAGCGAGGAGACGCTGATGATTTCCTTTTTCTGGGCTGCTCGCGCACGTGCGCGTTGCTGCTGCATGAGAATCTCGAAACCGGAATGATCAACGGAGAGTCCGCGCTCGCGGGCAAGGAGTTCGGTGAGGTCGAGCGGGAATCCCTGCTCGTCATAGAGACGGAACGCCACCTCGCCGGAGATCTCCTTTCCCTTCGTTGCCTCGGTCTCGAAGAGGGTCAGGCCCTTGTCGAGGGTCTTATGGAAAGCCTCTTCTTCTCTCTTTATTGTCTCGGTGATGAGGGATTCCTTGGAGCGCAGCTCAGGGAAAGCCTCTCCCATGAGTGAGACCAGAACTGGCGTTAGTTTGTAGAGGAATGGGGCGTTGAAGCCGAGTGTGCGTCCGTAGCGGACGGCGCGGCGCAGGATGCGGCGGAGGACGTAGTGGCGTTCAGCGTTGCCGGGCTGGATGTTGTCGGCGATCGCGAATCCGAGCGTGCGCAAGTGATCGGCAATGACGCGGAAGGCAATGTCATCCTTCTCCTGATCCGTGACGGGAACCATCGCCCCATCGCCCGAGGGTTGGGGAAGTGTCGAACCGTACTTCCGGCCGCAGAGGGTGCCGATGGCCTGGAAGATCGGGCGAAAAAGGTCTGTCTCATAGTTGGAGATCACAACATTGCTGAACTCTGTGAATCCTTTCGTGCATTGGATCACGGAGCAGACCCGTTCGAATCCCATTCCGGTATCGACGTGGCATGCGGGAAGGGGAACGAAAGAGCCGTCCGGATTTGCATTGAACTGGATGAAGACCAAATTCCAGATCTCGATGCACTCGGCGCTACCTTTGTTGACGAGCACTCCCTTGGTATCGCCGGCCGGAGTCAGGTCGATATGCAGCTCCGAACACGGGCCGCAGGGGCCAGTCTCACCCATCATCCAGAAATTATCCTTCCGATTTCCGGGAACGACATGGATCGAGGGATCGAGTCCCTTGGAGAGGAAAAATTCCGACCAGAGTGCGTGGGCTTCGGCATCGAAGGATGCCGGATCGCCTTCCACGGGGCTGTAGACTGTTGCGTAGAGACGCTCAGCGGGGAATTTCCAGCGATCGACGAGCAGCTCCCATGCCCAAGTGATCGCCTCTTTCTTAAAGTAATCGCCGAAGGACCAGTTTCCCAGCATCTCGAAAAAGGTGTGGTGATAGGTGTCGAGCCCGACATCCTCAAGGTCGTTGTGCTTGCCTCCAGCTCGGATACACTTCTGAGTGTCGACGGCACGCGCTGGGGAATAGGGACAGGGGGTTGTGCCAAGAAAAATTGGCACGAACTGGTTCATCCCGGCGTTCGTGAAGAGAAGGTTAGGGGAGTCGGGCAGCAGACTGGAGGAAGGAACGATGGTGTGCTCCTTGCTGCGGAAGAAGTCGAGGAATGAACGGCGGATCTCGGTGGAGGTCATGGGAAGAAAAGGATGAAGGAAGCCGATGAATCGGATGGGTAGGTAATCAGAAACAGAGTGATCGTTTCAACGCTGCAACTTTTTAACCTTTCAACGCTTTAAGGCTTCACTCACTGCGCTCGGACCCCTCGCTAACTCCAGGGCGTTTTCCTGGAAGATCAAGAGATCTGAGGAGGTTCCCTCACGGAATGAAACGACACCGTTTCGGGGCGTTCCAAAGGCATATTCCGCTAGGATCAGGTTGCCCGCTGCCTCCTCAGCGGTATTTTCCGAAAGTTGGGCAATGAATCGAATAACGCTGGGGTGGGTCAATCCGGCGCTTTCCAAATTTTCGGGCGTGGATGGCTCGAAGTTGCTAGCGGTCAGCGATTGAAGCTTTTCAAACCAAGTGCTGACTTGTGCCGCCGCAAGCGTTCCTGTCCCACTACCAGCAATTTCCCAATCGTCGCTTCCCTTTTTACGGGAAAGAATGACCATCGTTTCCTGGTTGTTTGTTTGTTCCTGGGAATGAATTTCGATTTTGTCCACGGCATCCAGGCGCAACGGCTTTGGCTGTCTTGACCGGAGAGTTGAGGGAGTGATTTCAAGAAGCCTTGCCAATCCAGGAACAATGCAGATTCCTGGTCTGTCGCTGCAGCTCACATAATGACTTTCCGGAGATCCTGCGACGGCTGATCCGATAGTGATTGTGACCGGCGATTTGCTTCCTGATTCATGTGCTGAGATGACAATAGCCGCTGAATCCATCCCAAAGGTACCGGGATCCGTTCCTACTGGCATCCAATGATCGACCTTGGTCGATACGAAACTTTTTGCCCAGTCGGCCACGGCCTTGTCATTCGCCCGAGAGGTCATGGGGCTCGTGAGATTCCAACCGGAATCCTCTTTTTGTAGTGAGAGGCACTGAAAGGCCGATCCCTTGGTGAAGTTGATTGACTCCAGGCGGTCCGGATCAAGAGAGGTAAGGCGAGGATCCCGGAACTCCTCCACGGGTCGGAAGGCGGACTCCACTACATCCGAAGGAATCAGATAAACCGTTTTGCCCCCATCTAATCGGGCGTAGATCTGATCTTTAGCGGCACCCTCGATACCGAATGCAAGTGTTCTGCTGGTTCCATCTACTCCGTCGAAAAATGTCAGCGCTCGCTTCGGCATCTTGAGATCGAGTGATTCTATGCTCACATTTCCCTTCAGATCAGAGGGTTTTAGGATGTCTAGCGGAGTGATTCCAGCAGTCTGATCGAGAATCGAACGGATCAATCGTGCATCGGCACGGTCAGAACTGGCATTGTAGGGAGACCCTAATACGACCATCCAAGTTCCGTTTTGCTTATTCAGCACGATCTCCCCTCCCCCCTCTCGGCTAGTGATCTTCGTGACATCAGACGGACGGAGGTTCAGCAGCGACTCCGAGGCAGAACGGGTATGTGAGCGACCGGAAAAGAGTAGAATGCCCAGAGCTGCGGCCGCCAAGAGAAGTAAGGCCAGTGTTCCTTTCCAGCTCACGAGCGCCTCCTCCAGAGAACGATGATTCCAAGAAGTGCTGCGGCCATGGGAATCACCAATATGGTCCAGAGAGCCAGGAGGCGGAGTTGCTGATCATCCAGGTTCAGCGTGAAGAACTCCTTGGTCTTAGGCGTGGTACCGGCGAGTCGAGTGCGGTCGATGAGGGTATTCATGGCACTGGAAAAGAAATCGAGGCCGGTTTCTGCAAGGTACTTATCTTTGAGGAACTCGCAGTTGCCCACGACAACCATGCGCGATGCCCCTAGGGCCAACCGGTCGTCATGCACACCTCCGAGATCGGTTATGGCCGCAATGATGACCGGGAAAAAAGTGTCTCGGGCTGGATCGAAAGTGATCCCTTTGTTATCGGCGTTCGCGTAATTGGAGCAGCCTCGGAATCCATGGATGGCCCGGATGAGTGGTCGAGCGGTTCCTTGGACGACCGATGTCACCGGGGTGTTCGATGCTACGGTCGTGTTGGTTGACTCTATATTGGTTGATTGAATCGTCTTGGTGAGTAGCTTCTCCCGCTGTTCATTGATCGCGAGGGAACGGGTGTTGCCAGTCATAAGGATGTTCATCCCCACGAGGTGTGAGGTGATTTCAGAGCCGGCAAAGAACTCTCCGGTCACATCCCGCAGAATGCCCATCGCTCCTCCAAGATTTACCAAGCGCAGGACGCGGTCGTTGCGCGCAATGATGTTGCCCGATTCTGCAAGGAAGGCATCCAATTCAGGCGTTTCCCCGGTCGGATCCAGCAGGATCATAAGATGCCCCTCCGCCTTCCAATACGATTTCAGGGCCGCCATCTCGTCCGGTGAGGGATCGAAATGAGCCCCGTCAATGACTACCAGCGCCGCATCTTTGGGCACGGAGGCTGTCTCCGCAAGGTTCAACGGGGCAACCATGATATTCTGCCGCTTCAGGTTCTGTCCCACCAGTTGGAGGGGAGGAACGCCGGGGAGTTCCTCGCCGTGGCCCTGGAGGAAGTAGGCTTTCTTGTTTGATGCGGGTTCGATCAGGGCAATCAGCGCGGAGGTAAGGATTTGCTCTCCACGAAAGGCCACCAATCGGGGACGGTCTCCGTACTGGGTCGGGGCAGTGTCGTATTCTCCCATCTCCGGCGCGGGAATGATGGTCGAACGCCCATTGTATTCCACGATGATGACATTCTCCCCGCCCGAGAACTTGTAGCGGGCTTGCAATTCGTGGGCGCGCGCAGGGTTTCTCAACGGATCGATACGCTCCACGGCGAGGTCCCGGTAGTGGTGCGCGTAGAACTGGAACTCCCGCAGAAGCGCCGTGATATCGCCATAGAGTTCGGCGCCAGAAGAGAGGGAGCTAGGTGAAAAATAGACGATGACCCGAACCGGTGCTTTCAGGAACCACATCATCTCCTTGGATTGATTCGAGAGCTCGTACTTGTGGGATCGACTGAAATCGTAGCGGCGGTAGTGGTTGAGCGACCATCCTACGATGCTGCCTGCAACAATCAGGGCCGCGGCGATCTGCAACATGACGCGGAGGCGGACACTGCGCAGATGAGAGGGCTTTCTGTCTTTGGATGACATGATGCGGTGGGCGAAGAATAGGGAATCAGGAGCGCCAGCGGCGGGCTTGGAAGCTCTGGAGTGTCAGGAAGAGACAGAGCCCTGTCATCACGAGGTACCAGACCACCGGGCGCGTGTCGAAGATCCCGCGGGAGAACTGGGTCATCTGATCGATCGGGGAGAAGGTGATTGTGATTCCTTGCATCATCGTATCGACATGGCCTGACAGGAAGGAGAGGAGTCCTGTCAGGAAAAAGAGCGCAATCACGGCTAAGGTCATCACCGCTGCGGTGATCTGGTGTCGTGTGAGCGAGGAACAGAAGCAGCCGAGTGAGAGATAGAACATCCCCATGAGGAGAAGCAACAGATAGGAACCAACATAGGCGCCAATGGCACCAGCCGACGTAAGGTGGGTCTGCCACCAGAAAATCAGAAAGTAGAGACCCGTCGGCATCCAGAGGAATGCGTAGAGAAAGAGGACGCCCAAGAATTTAGCCAGCACCACCTGAGTGTCACGCACCGGAGCCGTCATGAGAGGTTCGATGGTGCCACTGCGGTATTCCTCCGAGTAGAGGCGCATCGTGAGAAGCGGAAAAAGCAGCAGGAAGGAGAACCAGAAAAAGACCGTGTTGAAAAAGGACTCCACCACGGTTACTTCCGTTGGTCCGTGATTAAGGACGGAGACACCGGCATAGAAATTAAAGCCGGTGACCAGTAGCAGAAAAAAGAGGATCACCCAAGCCATGGGTGTCTGGAAGGCCGAGGCGACCTCCCGTTTCCAGAGAGTCCAAAAGATTCTCATAGCTTGGCTGGTTCCTTGGTTGGCGTTTTTCCCTTAGGAGTGCCGGGGATTCGCTCGACGAACGAAGTAAAGATCTCTTCGAGGGATGATTCGTGCGCCGAGAGTTCCCTGAGCTTCCAGCCTCTACGCACAGCCTCCTCGAAGAGTGCGGGGCGCGGGTCCCCAGAGGAGGATGAAGATAAAGATGGGATAATCTCGTAACGGGTCCAACAAGAGATGGAGGCGGTGGTGGTGGATGGGATGCCTTCTGCAAGGGATGCCGAGGCGACTTCTTCCAGGGATTGCAAGATCGCGAGCACGGACTCTGAGTTGGCCCGATCGGCAGTCTGAATTTCCATTCTCACCGAGCCCGAGAGAGCAATGCCGGAGCGTTCCCGTAATTCTGCAGGCGTGCCGGTCGCGACAATCTGCCCCTTGTTGATGATCAGCACACGGGAACAGGTCATCTCCACTTCGCTTAGAATGTGGCTGGAAAGCAGAATTGTATGCCGCCTCGCCAGTCCCTTGATGAGTTCCCTAACTTCACGGATCTGCCCCGGGTCGAGGCCTATGGTCGGTTCGTCGAGGATCAGAATGTCGGGTTCATTCACCAGCGCATCAGCAAGTCCGACGCGCTGTCGGTATCCCTTGGAGAGAGTGCCGATGAGCTGATTGCGAACATGACTGATGCTGCAGAGCTCCAGAGCATCATCAACCTTTTCATTGATGAGGCGGGAGCGGACTCCTTTCAGGGCGGCTCGGTAGCGGAGGTATTCTCCGACGCGCATCTCGGGATAGAGAGGGACGTTTTCGGGAAGGTAGCCGATCCGGGACCGAGCCTTGAGCGACTGACTCAGGATATCGAAACCCGCGATCTTGACCTCGCCCGCATCTGCTGGGAGATATCCGCTGAGGATTTTCATCGTCGTGCTCTTTCCGGCCCCGTTAGGCCCCAAGAAGCCGACCACCTCGCCTCGATCGACCGAGAAAGAGAGATCTCGGACGGCATCGGTCGCGCCATAGCTTTTAGTGAGTCCTTGGACAGAGATCATGAAGTTGCCGGGAAGATGGGAAACTTAACTACTACGTGCCGGCGGCGCAAGAATGCTCAGGTAGCTGACATTGCCAGCTTGCTCCACTCCACTTATCTGTTAAAGAATAGGATTTCTGTGTCCCTGCTGTGAAAATTCAGCTTGAGCACCAGATAACACGACTTTTCACATCTTCATGAGCACATCCTTCACTGCCCGCTGGAACGAAGCGGCCATCGATGAAAATTACGAAAAATGGCACCGGAACGCAGCCTCCGTATCGCCTGACTGGGCCTCCTTCTTCGAGGGGTTTGAACTTGGCTACGCGCGCTATCAGAAAACCCCTGCTAAGCCAATCGGCGCAGTCGTTCCCATCTCTTCTACGCAGTCTTCCACTGCAACAACGACAGAATCAGTTGCGGCTGAAACCTCCCTTCAGAGCCGCGTCGAGGCGCTGATCTACACCTACCGGACGCTTGGTCACACTGCCTCGCGTCTCAACCCTCTCGTAGATGATGTTCCTTACCAGCCACTGCTGGAGCTGAAGGAATTCGGACTCACAGAGGCTGATCTGGATATTACAGTCTGTTCCCGTTCCTTCCGCGACGGAGTTCCGATGAAGTTACGCGACATCATCGCGGAAATGAAGGCCATCTACTGTGACACCCTCGGTGTTGAGTATATGCACATTCAGAATCCCCGCATCCGCCACTGGATCCGCGAGAGGGTCGAGGCTCGTGCAGATAAGGCCGTTACGGAGACCCCCCACTACAGGATCCTACGCACTCTCCACAAGGCGGAGAGCTTCGAGCACTTCATCCACACCACCTATGTCGGAAGCAAGCGCTTCTCGCTCGAGGGTGGTGAGTCGATGATGGTGGCCCTCTCAGAGATCCTTTTCCGGTCTCCAGGGGCCGGCGTGAAGGAGCTCGTTCTTGGCATGGCCCACCGCGGCCGCCTGAATATCCTGACGAATTTCCTCAAGAAACCCTTTGAGATCCTCTTCAACGAATTCAGCGACAAGTACGATCCCGATCTTGGCGAAGCCAGCGGCGACGTGAAATACCACCTTGGTTACCAGACGACGCGCCGCAACGAGCAGGGACAGGAGGTTGAGGTCTATCTCGCCGCCAACCCCAGTCATCTGGAAGCGGTGAATCCCGTCGTCCTTGGCAAGGCTCGCGCACGTCAGCGCATACTCGATGACACAATCAAGCGTCGGAAAGTCGTCCCGATCTTGATCCATGGCGACGCCGCCTTCCCGGGCCAGGGCATCGTCGCAGAGTGCTTCAACCTCTCCCAACTGGAAGGTTACAAAGTAGGAGGTGCCATCCATCTGATCGTGAACAATCAGATCGGCTTCACCACGCTTCCGAAGGATTCGCGCTCCTCGCTCTACTGCACCGAGATCGCGAAGACTGTCGAGGCGCCCGTTTTCCATGTCAACGGCGACGACCCGATCGCTGTCGCCGAGGCTGCCCGCATCGCGATCGCCTACCGCCAGGAGTTCGGCCGAGACATCGTTATCGATATTGTCTGCTACCGCCGCTACGGCCACAATGAAGGGGACGAACCGCTCTTCACTCAGCCTGATCTCTATAAGGTCATCCGTGCCCACAAGCGCCCAAGCGAGGTTTTCCTGGAGCGCGCAAAACAGCTTGGAACGCTCACCCAGGAGGATTTCGACGCCAGTTGGAAGAAGTCCCAAGGACATCTGGAGACAGCCCTCGCCGAGATGAAGAAGGGAATAGTCACCGATGTGAAGGCCAACCAGAAGGCCTTTGTCGGTTCCACCGCTGTCTTCCAGCCGGATTACTCCTTCCAGCCGGTCAAGACCGCCATCAATGAGCAGACCCTCAAGACCATCGTCGACGGTCTCACAACGGTGCCTGCCGACTTCCGCATCCTTCCGAAGGTCCGCAAGACCATCCTGGAGCGCCGTCGCGAGGTCTATGAGAAAGGCACCGGCTATGACTGGGGATATGGCGAGGCCCTGGCTTTCGGTTCGCTCATGCTTCAGGGAATACCGATCCGCCTCTCCGGACAGGACAGCCGCCGCGGCACCTTCAGCCATCGTCACTCCGTCTTTTATGACGAGATGAATCGCGAGCGTTACATCCCGCTGCAGCATTTGGCCCCGGACCAGGGCCGTTTCTGCGTCTACAACAGCCCTCTTTCCGAGGCAGCCGTGCTCGGTTTTGACTACGGCTACTCCATGGATTATCCGAAGATGCTCTGCATGTGGGAGGCCCAGTTCGGCGATTTCGCCAACGGTGCACAAATCATCATCGACCAGTTCATCGCCTCTGCTGAGACCAAGTGGCTGCGGCCCAGCTCGCTGGTCATGCTTTTGCCTCATGGCTATGAGGGGCAGGGACCCGAGCATTCCAGCGCACGCCTTGAGCGCTTCCTTCAGCTCTGCGCCGAGCAGAACATGGAGGTCTGCAACCTCACCACGCCAGCACAGTACTTCCATGCACTGCGCCGCCAGATGCTCCGCGATTTCCGCAAGCCGCTGATCATCATGACGCCGAAGAGCCTCCTGCGTGCCGAAGTGGCCGTCTCCACGACAGAGGATTTCACTAAGGGCTCGTTCCATGAAATCCTTGAGGGACCCAAGCCCGTAGATCCAGCCAAGGTCGAGCGTCTCATCCTCTGCTCCGGTAAGGTCTACTACGACCTTCTGGCGTATAGGGAAAAGAAT
Source organism: Chthoniobacterales bacterium (assembly GCA_026461395.1). Taxonomy (GTDB): domain Bacteria; phylum Verrucomicrobiota; class Verrucomicrobiia; order Chthoniobacterales; family UBA6821; genus UBA6821. Next base: position 105,544 of record JAPJNA010000049.1, read on the forward strand.
GGTTGGAGCGACCGCAGCGCACTCGTTCGCTTTGAGCAGATCTATCCGCTCAACGAAGAGGAGCTCCGCAAGATCACCGCTCCCTATCTTGGTGCGGGTGCAAAACCTGAGATCGTCTGGTGTCAAGAAGAGCCCGCGAACATGGGCTCCTGGCATCATTTGCTCCCGATCCTGATGAAGTTCTTCGGACGCGCCATCAGCTATGCGGGTCGCGAGGCCAGTGCCAGCACGGCTGTTGGCACAACTGCTGCCCATAAGCACCAGCAGGCCGAACTCATCGCTCAAGCTTTCGGTCAAAATAAGTGAACAAGTAAGCGGTAAATAACGAACAAATCTCCCAACTCCGAACCATTCCAATCATGAGCGTTGCTGTCATCGTACCTGCCGTCGGCGAATCCATTACTTCCGGAGTTCTCTCCGCCTGGCATAAAAAAGACGGGGATCATGTCGCCGTCGGCGACCTTCTCTTCACACTCGATACCGATAAGGTCTCCTCGGAGGTCACAGCCCTGGAGTCAGGAGTCCTGAAAATCCAAGTCGCCGAAGGAGCCGAGATTCCCATCGGCTCCACGGTCGCCGAAATCGATACGGCCGCGGCTGCACCAAAAAAGGCTGAAGTGGCTGAGAAAAAGCCCGAGACCAAGCCAGTACCTATGGCCGAAGCACCCAAGGCCGCTCCAGTTCCCACCCCATCACCGATTGCCCATTCCCCATCCCCTGCGCCTAGGGCGCAGCCCGAAGGCCGCGTTACCCGCCGCAAGCTTACCCCTCTCCGTCGGAAGATCGCTCTCCAGTTGGTGAATGCCCAGCAGACCGCCGCTATCCTGACCACCTTCAACGAGGTCGATATGAGCGCCGTCATGAATCTTCGCAAGGAGGTCCAGGAGGGCTTTCAGGCCAAGTACGGTGTGAAGCTCGGATTCATGTCCTTCTTCATCAAGGCCGTGGTGGAGGCCCTGCAGGCAATTCCCCAGATCAATGCCCGACTCGAGGGAGACGAACTCATCGAGAACCACTACTACGACATCGGCGTGGCTGTCGGCACGGAGAAAGGACTCATGGTTCCCGTCCTGCGCGATTGTGAGAAGCTCTCATTAGCCGGCCTTGAGAAGGAACTCGTAGGCTTTGCAGTGAAGGCTCGCGAGGGGAAGATCGGCCTCTCAGATCTCCAAGGTGGCTGCTTCACCATCTCCAATGGCGGCGTCTACGGATCCCTCCTCAGCACTCCTATCCTTAACCCACCCCAGAGCGGCATCCTGGGTATGCACAAGATCCAGGAGCGTCCCGTCGCCATCAATGGCAAGGTGGAGATCCGCCCGATGATGTATCTCGCCCTCTCCTACGACCACCGAGTGGTGGATGGGAAAGAAGCGGTGACGTTCCTCATTAAGATTAAGGAAGCCCTCGAAAATCCTGTGAGACTGTTCTTGGACTGATTGTTCAAAAACAATCTCCGCTTTAGTTCTTTTAAGCTTCATCCTTTTTTCATGGACTCCCTCATCCGCATCCTGAAGCAGAACTCTGCAATCCCCCGCGCCGACCTCGCCCGCCAACTCGGTCTGAGCGAGCCAGAACTCACGGCCAAGATCACGAAGCTCGAGTCCGGCGGAACCATCCTCGGATATCATGCCGTCATCAACCGCGAGAAGTGGGATACCGACGCGGTAACTGCCGTGATCGAGGTGCGCGTCACCCCGGAACGCGAGGGCGGATTCGACCGTATTGCCAACCGCATCGCCGGATTTGAAGAAGTCCAGAGCGTCTATCTCATGAGCGGCGGCCACGACCTCATGGTTGTTGTCGAGGGGGCCAACCTTCGCGAGGTGGCCTCCTTCGTGGCTGACAAGCTCAGCACCATCGAAGCCGTCCAATCGTGCGCAACCCACTTCCGGCTCAAGACCTACAAAGAAAATGGAATGCTCCATGCCGTCGAGGAGGCTACCGAGCGTCTCTCGGTAACCCCCTGACCGGAGCGCTAACGTTTTTCGGTCATGAGCAGTTCCCGCATCGCGGAGCACGTCCGCAACATTCCCCGCTCCGGGATCCGTGACTTTTTCGAGATCGTCCAGTCGATGAAAGGGGTCATCTCCCTCGGCATCGGCGAGCCCGACTTCGTCACCCCATGGCATATCCGCGAGGCCGCCATCTATTCCCTGGAGAAGGGAAAGACCGGATACACTTCCAATCTCGGCACCCCTCGCCTACGACGCGCTATTGCCAAGTATGTCGAGCAGTACTTCGCCGTGGAATATAACCCCCACGACGAAATCATCGTCACCGTCGGCGTCTCCGAGGCCATCGATCTCGCTCTCCGTTCCCTACTCAATCCGGGTGACGAGGTACTCTACCACGAGCCCTGCTACGTCTCTTACAGCCCCAGCATCCAGCTCGCTGGCGGCGTACCCGTGGCCGTGTCAACCCACTCCAAGGATGAGTTTTCTCTGAAAGTCTCTGATCTTGAAAAAGCTGTCACGCCGAAGACTCGAGTCCTGATGCTGAACTTCCCGACCAACCCCACCGGTGCCGTCATGCCCCTGGAAGAGTTGAAAAAAATTGCCGCCTTCGCAGTGAAGCACGATCTCGTTGTCCTGACCGATGAGATCTATAGCGAGCTCACCTACGATGAGCTACCACATCACTCCATCGCCGCACTTCCGGGGATGAAGGAACGGACTCTCTTTCTGCACGGATTTTCCAAGGCCTTTGCCATGACCGGATGGCGCATCGGTTATGCCTGCGGTCCCGCTGACATCATCGAGGCGATGATGAAGATCCATCAGTACTCCATGCTCTGCGCTTCCATCATGAGCCAAGAGGCCGCCTGCGAAGCGCTCGAACGCGGCCAGCGCAGCATGGAACGCATGAAGGAGGAATACCGTCTCCGCAGGAACTATATTGTCTCTTCGCTGAATGAGGCCGGCATTCCTTGCCATCTCCCGAAAGGAGCCTTCTATGTCTTCCCCGACATTCGTGCCACCGGACTCTCCAGCAAGGATTTCTCTCTGCAGCTTCTGGATGCGAAGAAAGTAGCCGTCGTCCCCGGAACAGCCTTCGGTTCCAGCGGTGAAGGCTATGTCCGGTGCAGTTATGCGGCCGGTATGGATCAGATTAAGTTGGCCTGCGAGCGCATCACGGAGTTTGTCCGCGACATTCCACGGACGGCCTCCTAATTTTGCCACCTGTGAGCTACCGCGTCTTTGCACGAAAATACCGACCGCAGAAATTCGAGGAGGTCGTCGGGCAGGAACACATCACCCGGACTCTCCAGAATGCCATCACAGGGAATCGACTCGCCCAGGCTTACCTCTTTGTCGGGCCTCGCGGTGTTGGCAAGACTTCCTCAGCACGCATTCTTGCGAAAGCACTGAACTGTCAGGCCAATAAAAACGGTCCCACCGACAATCCCTGTGGCGTCTGCGATGCCTGCGTCGAGATCGCCGAAGGACGTAGTCTCGATGTCATGGAGATCGATGGCGCCAGCAATAACAGCGTCGAGAGCATCCGAACCCTGCGCGAGAATGCCGCTTATGCGCCTGCACGGGGTCCTTATAAGGTCTACCTGATCGACGAGGTGCATATGCTCACGACGGCGGCTTTCAATGCGCTTCTCAAGACGCTTGAGGAGCCGCCCGATCATGTGAAGTTCCTCTTCGCAACGACCGAGGCACAGAAGGTTCCCGCCACAATCCTAAGCCGCTGCCAGCGCTTCGATCTACGCAGGCTGACCCCGGAACAGATTTCTGGCCATCTTCTCTTCATCGCGAAAAATGAGAATATCGCACTCGAAATTGCCGCCGCCGAAGCCCTTGCGAAGGGAGCGGACGGGGCGATGCGCGACGCCGAGTCGATGCTCGATCAGGTGGTTGCCTTCTGCGGGAATACGATTGTCGCGGCAGATGTGCATAGCGTTTTCGGATTCACCCCCCGCGAGACTGTTCTCGAACTCGGGCATGGACTCGTGAACCGCGATACCCCGGCGGCTCTTGCCGTCGTGAAAGCGCAGGCAGAGGCTGGCAAGGATCTCTCGAGACTGCTTGGCGATCTCGTGGGTCTCCTTCGCGACGTGCTTATCTCCAAGGTTCATCCACCTGAGAGTGCAACGGACGAGTCCCAGCTGGGAGAGGCGATCGCTCAGGAAAAGCTGCTTGTCCTTCTCGATCACTTCGGTGAAACAGAGGGCCGTCTGCGCTGGGCCTCGGACAAAAAGCTCCAGTTGGACGTTGCCCTGATCAAGGCAGTACATCTGCTCGAAGAGACGAGCCTCTCGGATGTTTTGGATGTCCTGACTGCTCTGCGCGCAGGAACACCCCTACCTGAGCGCCAGACTCCCAAGCTATCGTCCTCGTCACGACCGACTCCAGCAGTAAGGCCCGCTATTCCAGTTCCTCTCTCTTCTCCGGAACCGACCCTGGCTCCTGCTTTTACTCCCGCTGCAAAAGTTGAGCCATCCAAGCCTGCTTTTGTAGTTCCAGCTGCAGCGGTGCCTGAACCCGCAACATCAGTAGCGCCAACCGCTTCAACCTCACTGCCGGCTGAAGCGTCATCAGCATCCCCGGAACCCGATGACCTCTCGACGCCGTCAACGGACTCAGACCCATGGCATACAGTTTCCATGAAACTTGCTGCGGATTCGCCACTCAAGTTCGGCTGGGTGGAGGATGGGCATTTCGCTGGACGCTCCGGCAGTACGGTGACCGTGGAGTTTCCCCCCTCGTTGGAATCCCACACACAAACACTCTTCTGGCCTCAGGCAGTCAAGAAGATCGAAGAGCAACTCTCCACGCTGCTCGGAGAGAAGATTTCCTTCGCGCCCCGCTTTACGGGCGCAGAGCCAGCTGCCCTTCCAGAGCCAGAACCGATAGCGCCTCCGGTTGCCAGAACTCCTTCCCACGCTTCCTCCTCTACTTCTTCCACTGGTTCCATGCCATCGAAGGGAGCAGCCACTCAACCTGAAACCTCAAAAGCCGAGGAACCTTCTCCTGGTCTCACGCCAGAGGAAATGGAATCTTTCAAGGCCGATCCGCTCATTAAAAAAGCTCTCGAGATCTTCAAGGCCGAGATACTCAATACAAAAACCACCTGACCCACATTCTATGAATATTGCAAAGATGATGAGCGCAGCCGCAAACGCGCAGAAGAAAATGGCCCAGATCCAGGAAGACCTTTCTCAGCGCGAGGTCGAGGCCTCATCGGGCGGTGGCAAGGTCACCGTGAAGGCTTCTGGTTCCGGAGATATTCTCTCCATCCGCATCTCTCCCGAAGTGGTAAATGCCGAGGATGTGGAACTGCTCGAAGATCTCGTCCTGAGCGCCGTCCGTCAGGCGACCACCGACGCAAAGAAACTTGCTGCAGATGAGATGGGCAAGCTCACGGCAGGACTAGGCATCCCCGGTTTGCCGTTCTGAATTTTTAATCTGGAACTCAGGAACTCAGGAACTGAGTAGCTGAAATTACTGAGGGGGGAGCGCAAATTGTATCTAAATGCTCCATATGCTTTTCAACCTTCATTCTCATTTCTGCTCTTGTCTTCTTTCCTGAGTTCCTGAGTTCCATATTTATTAGGTTTTCCCTCTCACCATACTCCCATGTCCCAACCCGACCTACTCTCTCCTATTCAGTTGGGCCCTCTGGCGCTGCCCAACCGCGTTTTCATGGCACCGCTTACCCGATGCCGTGCCTCGGAGGGCAATGTTCCCCATGACTTGAACGTCGAGTATTATTCCCAGCGTGCTTCGGCGGGGCTGATCATCTCGGAAGCGACCTCCGTCTCGTCACGCGGCTACGGCTATCCAAACACTCCCGGCATCCACACTGAGGCCCAGGTGGCCGGCTGGAAAAAGATCACCAGCGGCATTCATTCTCAGGGAGGCCATATCTACCTCCAGCTCTGGCATGTCGGACGCATTTCGCATCCCGCCTATCAGGAGGATGGAACCCAGCCAGTCGCTCCTTCAGCGGTGAAACCGAAGGGCCAGATCTTCACAGGAACCAGCATGGAGGAGTATGTCACTCCCCGTGCTCTTGATGCCGGTGAAATCCCCGGCATCATCGAGGAATATATCCACGGGGCAAAACTCGCCAAGGAGGCGGGTTTTGATGGGGTGGAGATCCACAATGCCAATGGCTACCTACTGGACCAATTCCTGCGGGACGGGACAAACCTGCGGGGTGACAACTATGGTGGGTCAGTCCAGAACCGGGCCCGCCTCACCCTTGAGGTCACCGAGGCAGTCTGCAGCCTCTGGGGTGCGGATCGGGTCGGCATCCGATTCTCTCCCTCCGGTGTCTTCAATGACATGAGCGATAGCAATCCCCTGGAGACTTTTGGGCATGTTCTTCAGGAGTTGAACCGCTTCGGCCTTGCCTACGCCCACATCACGCAGGTGACGGCCCAAGATATCGCCCATGGTGCCGAGGCAGGCGTCGGACCGAAAGAGTTGAAGCCTTTCTGGAAAGGCAAGATCGTTTCTGCTGGCGGCTTCACCCTTGAGTCGGGCAACAAGGCATTGGCAGAGGGCTGGGCTGACGCGATTGCGTTTGGCGTACCTTTCATTGCCAACCCTGATCTCCCAGAACGCATCCGACGGAATGCACCGCTCAACAAACCCGATGAGGCTTCCTTCTACGGGGGCACAGAGAAGGGTTACACGGACTATCCCTTCTTAGCGTAAGCGTTGGGGAAGTTGGGTTAGCGTCCCAACTAGCAAATGATTGACTTCAATCATATAAAGAGGGATGGTTTCCGGCTATGCGCGTTCCCCGACAAGTTGTCGAAGCCAGGCGGTCCCGCCTGACAGAGCTCCTTCTGGAGCGGGGCTATCTGCCGATCAGCGAACTCTGCGAGGAACTCGATGTTTCGGAGGCAACAGCACGCCGCGATCTCTCCGCTCTCGAAAGCGAGGAGCGTATCACCCGCACCTATGGGGGAGCCCTTGGGGAGTTCAACGCAACCTTCACTTCCTTCCGAGAGCGCTTGCGAGAGGGAACAGAAGCCAAAGGTTTGATAGCCCGTACGGCCGTCTCACTGATCAAGCCGGGCATGAGCGTTTACCTCGACGCCGGGACCACCGCTTTTGCAATCGCACAGGAACTGCGACGCCATCTTCCCGAGAGACTCACGCTCATCACGAACAATCTCGCTCTGCTCGAAACACTCGGCTCCCTGCCGGGTGCCAAGACGATCCTGCTGGGCGGCCAATTGCTCGAGCGCCAATCCGTTCTCCTCGGTAACGAGGCTGTGAAAGCTGCCTCTGCCCAGGAAATCAATATTGCATTCCTTAGCGCGCAGGGAATGACCGAACAAGGACTCTGGAACTCCCAGCGCGATATCATCAGCCTCCAGAAGGCCGTGATAAAACGAGCGGCTCGCTCCTGCTTCTGCCTTGATCGTTCCAAGCTAGGTCGCACGGCCCCCGAACACCTCACTTCTTGGCCAAAAGTCGCGCCGCTTGTCAGTGATCTCTCCCTCCCCGAGCTTCGCCAATCGGGCATCACACTCAAGCCCGGCGTCCTTCTGCACTCTCAGCCCTAGCATTCCAACAGTTTAAAAGTCTAAAACCCTAACCTGCATGAGCACCCAAGACATCATCCTCATCGCCAACGGCGATCTCCGCACTTCAGCCAACCAAAAATGCGAAGAGGCCCAGCAGGCCATGGAGGCACTGCTGATCAAGGCAATTGAGAAAGAGGGCCGCTCAGTCCGACGCGGCCATGGCTTTGACGCCAAGAAAGGCCACAGCTTTATCGACAGCCAAAAGTACGGCATGGAGGTCTTCCGCAATATTCCGAAAGATGCTCCGATCATCGTCGCCGAAGCTGTCTGGCAGTATAGCCACCACCTGCTCCAAGGCCTGCTCACCCACCAAGGGCCGATCCTGACCGTCGCCAACTGGAGCGGCACCTGGCCCGGGCTCGTCGGAATGCTGAATCTCAACGGCTCCCTCACCAAGGCGGACGTGAAGTACAGTACCCTCTGGAGCGATGACTTCAGTGACGAGGCTTTCCTCAAGGGACTTCGCTCTTGGCTCACCACCGGCAGCGTCACCCACCCCACCCCGCATGTGAAGACCTACGAGCAGGCCGGCGTGCCAGCCGATGTCGAGAAGCTGGGCACGGAGTTTGCGAAGAAGTTCCGCGACCACAAGGAGATCATGGGTGTCTTCGACGAGGGCTGCATGGGAATGTACAACGCGATCATCCCCGACGAACTGATTCACAAGACCGGTGTCTTCAAGGAGCGCCTCAGCCAGTCGGCCCTCTATGCCAAGATGCTCACCGTCAAGGACGAGGAGGCCCGAGCCGTCTACCAGTGGCTCCTCGACCGAGGCATGAATTTCCACTTCGGTCCCAGCGAGGAAGAGGATCTCACCGAGAACCAGATCCTCCAGCAGTGCAAGATGTACATCGCGGCCGTCCGTATTGCCGAGGATTTCGGGTGCTCTACGATAGGCATCCAGTACCAGCAGGGGCTCAAGGATCTCGCCCCTGCCTCGGACCTCGTCGAGGGGCTCCTCAACAATGTTGAGCGACCCCCTGTCTATGACGAGGAGACCGGCAAGGAACTCTTCGCCGGAGAAGCACTCCCTCACTTCAACGAGGTGGATGAGTGCTCTGGACTCGATGGACTCATCACCTACAAGCTCTGGCGCCAGCTCGGCTTCGCCCCCGAGAATACGCTCCACGATCTCCGCTGGGGCCGTCACTACAAAGGACCAGGGGGCAAAAATCTCTCCGAGACGCTCGACGCCTATGTCTGGGTATTCCTCATCTCCGGCGCCGCACCTCCCGCCCACTTCATCAATGGCTTCAAGGGAACATCGAGCGAGCGCCAGCCCTCTATGTATTTCCGCCTTGGCGGCGGCACCGTCAAGGGCATCAGTAAGCCCGGCTGGATCGTCTGGAGTCGCATCTTCATCGAGGGTGGCGAGCTTTGTTACGACACCGGACTCGGAGAGATCGTCGAACTGCCACAGGCAGAAACCGAGGATCGGTGGAAGCTCTCTACCCCGCAGTGGCCGATCATGCACACCATTCTCCCCGGCATCAGCCGTGACGAGATGATGGCACGCCACAAGGCCAACCACATCCAGGTCGTTTATGCCCCTGACAAGGAAGGAGCCAAGAAGGGCCTCTACGCCAAGGCCGCTGCCATGAGGGAACTAGGCATGAAGGTCGCTATCTGCGGAAAAATCTAAAATGTCCGCCGAACTCACCCAAAAACTTATCGGACTCTGCCACGACCTCGGGCTTGAGGAGCGTGGCATGGCGATCCTCGGCGAAGGGAACGCCTCCACCCGTATCGATGAGGAGACTTTTCTCGTCAAGGCAAGCGGTCACTGCCTTGGTACACTAGGCGAACCGGGCCTGACCCTCTGCCGATTCGGAACCCTGCTCCCTCTGCTTGAGGGAACATGGGCTGATGAGGATGTGGAGCGCTTACTCCTAGAAAGCCGCGTTGATGAGAGTGCCGCGAAGCCCTCCGTGGAGGGGCTCTTCCACGCCTACCTGCTCTCGCTTCCTAGCGTTTCCTTCGTGGGTCATGTCCATGCCATCGCGGTGAACCAGATCCTCTGCTCTCCCCGTGCTGAGGAGTACGCGACCAAGCGCACCTTCCCCGACGAGATCGTCTGCTGCGGTACCGAGTCGGTGCTTGTTCCCTACACCGATCCCGGTGTCCATCTCGCACGCGCAATCGCTGCGGGAGTCAAGGAGTACATGGAGCGTCACGGAGAGACCCCCCGCATCATCCTGCTTCAAAACCACGGCATCATCGGTCTCGGCGGCAGCCCCGCCGGCGTCATGGCCTCACTCATGATGGCAGAGAAAGCCGCGAAGATCTTTGTGGGCGCCGCAGCTCTTGGCGGCCCCGTCTTTCTCACTCCGGAGAATGTGGCCCGCATCTCGGGTCGCTCCGATGAACACTACCGCCGTAAAGTCTTGAAGCTCTGATCTCACAAGTTTACCAACCCTAACCACAATCCAACCCCACAACCCAACCCCACAACCCAGCCATATGAAACCTTGTACAAAAACCCTCCTGATTGCATCTCTCCTGCTGCCGATGAGCATCGTGACGACCCGTGCGGATACCAACAAAGCCACCGCACCTAAACCTGCCGAGCACGCCGTTACTTCAACTCCCACACCTAAGCCGACCCCGACGCCCGATCCCGAGCATCCTGTCTCCTCGGTCCCGGGCGAGACCAAGGCCCAACGTGATGCCCGCATGGGCTGGTGGCGCGATGCCAAGTTTGGCATGTTCATCCATTGGGGTGTTTATTCCGTCCCTGCCGGCTTCTACAACGACAAACCCGTAAGTGGCCTCGGCGAATGGATCATGCACCATGGGAAAATCCCGATGACTGAGTATCAGAAATTTGCAGAGCAGTTCACAGCCGACAAATTCGATGCCGCCCAGTTCGTGGCCACGGCCAAAAGCGCCGGCATGAAATATATCGTGATCACTTCCAAACATCACGACGGCTTCGCCATGTTCGACACCAAGGTGAATGGATGGAACATCGTGCAGGCGACTCCGTTCAAGCGTGATCCGCTCAAGGAATTGGCCGAGGAATGCCGCAAGCAGGGAATAAAACTCGGGTTCTATTATTCTCAGGCCCAGGACTGGAACAACGGCGGCTCAGCCGCCGGCGGGAAATGGGATAAGGTCCAGGAACACGACATGGACGACTACATCGACAAGACGGCCATTCCACAGATCAAGGAAATCCTTACCAACTACGGCCCAGATACTCCCGCGGTTGTCTGGTGGGATACACCAGTTGACATCACCAAGGAGCGCGCCGCGAGGATCAATGCCGTCATTCAGAAACTCCGCCCGGGCTTGATCCAGAACAACCGTCTTGGCGGAGGCGTTAGGGGTGACACGGAGACCCCCGAACAGAACATCCCGGCCCAAGGCTATCCTGGCCGCGACTGGGAGACCTGCATGACCATTAACAACACCTGGGGATTCAAGAAGAATGACCAGAAATGGAAGTCGACCGAGACCGTGATCCACAACCTATGCGACATCGCTAGCAAGGGGGGCAATTACCTTCTCAATGTCGGTCCAGATTCGCATGGGGAGATCCCTACCGAGAGTGTGAAGATGCTCGCCGAGGTCGGAGCCTGGATGAAGCTGAACGGTGAGGCGATTTACGGAACCTCCGCCACACCCTTCGACATGCTGATGGGCAGCTATGGCCCCACCAAGATGGACAAGAAGGGAAAGCCGGTTACTCCCTTTATCCCGGATTGGAAATGGCGCGCTACCAGCAAGCCGGGGCATGTCTACCTCATGGTCTTCGCATGGCCCGATAAAGGCAGTTATACCATCCCGGTTCTCAAGCAAAAGATCACCGGCGCAACGCTGCTTGCTGATCCCACCGCCAAACTCACCGTGACTCAGGATGACAAAGGAACGACCATCAGTGGACTTCCGCCCAAGGCTCCAGATGCCATCGCATCGGTGATCGATTTGAAATATTGAAATAAGCACTCTTGGCATTTTGTCTTCTCATACCCACTACCTCGCCATTGATCTCGGAGCCGAGAGCGGTCGCGTCATGCTTGGCACTCTTTGGGAGGGGCGCCTGACGCTGGAGGAGATCCACCGGTTCTCCAATGGCGCGGTGGTGGTGAACGGCTCCCGCCGCTGGGACCTTCTCCATCTGTACGCGGAGATCGTGGAGGGACTCCGGAAGGCGGGCGCTCGCGATTTGCCGATCCGTTCACTGAGTTCAGACTCATGGGGTGTTGATTACGCGCTGATGAAGGGCTCCGAACCCTTCTTGGCAACTCCCTACCAGTATCGCGATGAAAGAACCGATGGCTCCTATGAACGCCTTGGGGATGTCTCCAAGGAGGAGATCTACGCGGCGACAGGCATCCAGTTCATGTCGATCAATACGCTTTGTCAGCTCCACACGGATCTGCTGCAGCGTCCGGAAATCCTCCACTTTGCCGACCGCTTCCTACTGATCGGCGATACCATAAATCACCTTCTGGGTGGAGACCCAGTGGCCGAGGCCTCGCTGGCCAGCACGACCCAGCTCTTTGATCCCGTAACGATGGATTGGGCCCGACCGCTCATTGCCAAACTCGGTCTTCCCGAATCTATCTTTCCGAAGGTCGTCCCCTCGGGAACGCCAATCGGAACCCTAACCGCCGAACTTCAGTCACAGACCCGTCTCGGCGCCGTCAAGGTGGTCGCCACCTGCTCCCATGACACGGGGGCTGCGGTTGCCGCAGTACCGGCCAGCGACGAACCCGGCTGGGCCTATCTCAGTTCCGGCACCTGGTCTCTCCTCGGAGTCGAATCCTCCACACCTGTCCTAACCGAGGAGGCTCGAAACCTCAATTTCACCAACGAAGTTGGCTATGGAGGCACCGTCCGCCTGCTCAAGAACATTGCTGGTCTCTGGATACTCCAAGAATGCATGCGCTTCTGGCGCGAGAGCGGTCACGATCACTCGTATACCGATCTTGTGAATCTGGCGCTCGAGGCCCCGGCTCTTGTCTCACTCATCAATCCAGCCGATGACCGTTTCCTGCGCTCCGGCGGCACGATGGCCTCGGGTGGAATGCCAGCTCGCATCGCTGAGTATTGTCGCGAGACTTCCCAGCCTATCCCCGAGACCGTCGGTGCCATCGCCCGTTGCATTCTCGAGAGCCTCTCCCTGCTCTACCGCAAGAGCCTCGGCGAACTTGAACAGCTTACCGGTCAGTCGATCAACCGCCTGCATATCGTGGGAGGGGGCACACGCAACGACCTCCTTAACCAATGCGCCGCCAGCGCCACTGGACGAAAGGTCATCACCGGGCCCGTTGAGGCAACGGCCGCGGGCAATATCCTCATCCAGGCGCTCGCAGGGGGTGCGGTCTCCTCACTCGCTGAGGCGCGCCAGATCGTGGCTCGCTCCTTCCCACAAAGCACCTACGAGCCGCAGGATGCCTCCGTCTGGGAGTCTACCTACGCCAAGTTCGTGGACCTTCCCTAAGTTCGTCCGTCACCTAAGTGCGTCCGTCACCTACAAAACAACCTTCAGTCTAAATACCTAAATCTATGAAACACACACCACTGCCCAATCTCTGGGACGATGCAGTAGCCTCCAAGCTCGACCCCGTTGCCCAACTTATCTACCGCTCCAACCTACTCGGCTCCGATCAGCGCGTGACCAACACTGGCGGAGGAAACACTTCCTCCAAAATCACTGAAAAGGATCCCCTCACAGGTCAGCCCACTGAAGTTCTCTGGGTCAAGGGTTCCGGAGGCGATCTGCGCACCTCCAATCGCGAGAATTTCTCTTCGCTCTATCAGGAGAAGCTGCTCTCCCTGCAGAAGATCTATGGTGACTCCCCCGAGAAGGGACCGAAGACCCCTGTCGAGGATTCCATGGTTGGAATGTACACCCACACGACCTTCAACCTGAATCCCCGCCCCTCTTCGATCGACACGCCGCTTCACTCCTTCGTGCCGCGTGCCCATGTCGATCACACCCACCCGAACGCCGCCATCTCAGTCGCCGCTTCCAAGAACAGCGAAAAACTCACTAAGGAGATCTATGGAGATGACGTGATCTGGACGGCTTGGCAGCGCCCGGGTTTTGACCTTGGTCTCCAACTCCAGGAGGTCTGTAAAAAGCATCCTAATGCCAAGGGGGTCATCATGGGCCAGCACGGCCTGATCAACTGGGCTGACACCCAGAAGGAGTGCTACGACCTCTCTCTCGACCTGATCAACCGTGCAGCCAAATACATTGCAGAGCACGACAAGGGCGAGAAGACCTTCGGCGGAGGCAAGTACCAGAGCCTTGATGCAGCGAAGCGCCGCGAACTCTGGATCTCCATCCTCCCTTGGCTTCGCGGTCAGGTCAGTCAGCAGAAGCGCTTCATCGGCACCATCCAGGAAGACGAGACGATCCTCCGCTTCGTCAATAGCGCTGACGCACCGCGTCTCGCCGAACTCGGAACCAGCTGCCCCGATCATTTCCTCCGTACCAAGATCAAACCCCTCTACGTCGATTGGAATCCCCAGACCAGTGATCTCGAAGGCCTACGCGTGCTCCTTTCCAAGGGCATCGAGCAATACCGCAAGGACTACGCCGCCTACTACAACGCCTGCAAGAGGGAGAACTCCCCCGCCATGCGCGACCCGAATCCGACCGTCATCCTGATCCCCGGATTGGGTATGGTGGCGTGGGGCAAGGACAAGAGCGAAAGTCGTGTCACTGCGGAGTTCTACAACTGCGCCGTCGAGGTGATGCGCGGATCGGAGGCAATGGACCAGTATGTCTCCCTGCCACAGCAAGAGGCGTTCGACATTGAGTACTGGCTTCTAGAGGAGGCCAAGTTACAGCGCATGCCTGCCGAGAAGGAGATGGCCCGACAGATCGTTGCCATCGTTGGTGCCGGAAGCGGCATCGGCCGTGAGACTGCCTACCGTCTCGTTAAGGAAGGAGCTCATGTCTCCTGCCTAGATCTCAACGAAAAAGGCGCAGCCGAAACGGTAGACGCCATCAATGCCAAGTACGGCATGGGTATCGGCGTAGCCGGAACGGGCGTCTCCAACTGCGGACTCGCCACCTCCACCTCTATCAACGTCACCACCCGCGCCACCATCAAAGCCGCGATCGATCACACGATCCTGGCTTACGGTGGCTGTGACAGCGTTGTCGTGACCGTGGGCTTCATCGCCTCACCGGATCGTGACGGTCGCATTAAGGACGAGGGCTGGGGCTTCACTTATGATGTGAACGTCATCGGCTCCTGCTGGTGTGTCGAGGAGGCCGCTACGGTCTTCAAGGCCCAAGGACTCCCCGCCACCGCCTGCATCACGACCTCGGCCAATGCGGTCGTCTCCAAGCGAGGCTCACTCGCTTACGACACCTCCAAGGCCGCCGCCAACCACCTCATCCGCGAGCTGGCCATCGACCTCGCACCTCTCGTTCGTGTGAACGGAGTTGCTCCTGCCACCGTGGTGAAAGGCTCCGGGCTTTTCCCTCGCGATCGAGTCATTGCCAACCTAGTGAAGTACAATCTACCTGCGGACGACAAGGAGACCGATGATGTTCTCGTGAACCGTCTGGCCCAGTTCTACGCCGACCGAACCCTCACCAAGGTGCCGATTGAGCCCGCAGACCAGGCAGAGGCCATCTTCCTCTGTGTCAGCGGCCGCCTTAGCAAGACCACCGGACAGGTGATCGCTGTCGACGGTGGACTGATCGAGGCCTTCCTCAGGTAATCCACTCATTGCGCCCAGGTGCTCACACCACCTGGGTGCCTTGCAAAATTATTTCAACAGCCTTAATGTCTGTGAGAGATTATCCGTCTTAATATCTGTGCGCATTTCTCTCTTCATTCCCTGCTTCGTCGACCAGCTCTATCCGAATGTGGCCTGGTCTTGCGTACGAGTGCTTGAAAACCTAGGCCACGAGGTGCTCTTTCCAGAGAGCCAAAGCTGCTGCGGTCAGCCACCATTCAACTCCGGCTATTGGGACGAATCCCGCTCGGCCGCCCGCGTTACCATGAAGGCCTTCAAGGATGCCGACGTCGTGGTAGGGCCTTCCGGATCCTGCGTCACAATGATTAAGGTTTTCTACCCCGATCTCTTCAAGGGAGAGCCCGACGAGTTGGAGGCCCGCGAACTAGCGGCCAAGACTCACGAATTCTCCAGCTTCCTAGTCAATGTACTCGGCGTCACCGATGTCGGTGCGAAGTTCGACGGCAAAGTGACTTTCCACGATGGTTGCCATGGATTGCGAGAGCTGGGAATCAAAAGTGAACCGCGCGCCCTTCTGGCTAACGTGAAGGGATTGGAACTGATTGAGATGTGCGAGGCCGAGACCTGTTGCGGATTCGGCGGGACCTTTGCCGTGAAATACGCCCCGATCTCGACCGCGATGGACGAGGTGAAATGCGCCTCGATCCTTGAGACCGGTGCCGACACCGTCGTCTCCAACGACTCCAGCTGCCTCATGCAGATTCGCGGGATGCTGGAAAAAGAGAAAAGTACTGTCCGCAGTCTCCATCTCGCCGAGATCCTCGCGTCGAAATAGCCTATGGCCACGCAGTCCGCAGATTTCCAGACACTTTCCCGACGCTACACGGCGGACAAGGGGTTCCGTGCCTTCATCCAGAAGGGCATGAGCGGCTATTACAAGAAGCGCGACCTGAACAAGGCCAACTTCCAGGACTGGCAGGGAGCCCGCGACCTCGCCGCTGAGATCAAATACGAGGCGATCAACCATCTCGACAAGTATCTCCTCGAGTTCGAGGCAAAGATCACCGCGCGTGGTGCCAAGGTCTTCTGGGCTCAGAATGCAGAATCAGCCCGCGACTACATCCTGAAAGTCGCCGAGGAGAATAACGTCCGCTCGATCATCAAGTCGAAGACGATGACCAGCGAGGAGATCCATCTCAACGATGCCCTGGAGAAGCGGGGTTTCGGTGTCTTCGAGTCAGACCTCGGCGAATACATCGTCCAGCTCCGCAAGGAGCCTCCCTTCCATCTTGTCTTCCCCGCCATGCATCTCACGCGTGGGCAGATCAGCGACCTCTTTCAGAAAGAGCTCGGCTCCGAGCCGACCGATGAGCCCGAGAAGCTGACCATGATCGCCCGTGCTGTCATGCGCCGTAAATACTGCGAGGCCGACATGGGGATCAGCGGCACAAACTTCGCCGTCGCGGAGACTGGAATGATCTCGATCACGGAGAATGAGGGGAACGCTCGCTTGACCACCTCGCTTCCAAAGATCCACGTGGCGCTTCTTGGCATCGAGAAGGTGCTTCCCAAGCTCGAGGATCTCTCGCTCTTTCTTCCCATGCTCGCCACCGCGGGCGCGGGTCAGACCATGACCTGCTACAACACGATGTACGCCGGTCCACGCCAACCGGGTGAGCCCGACGGGCCTGAGCAGTTGCATATCGTCCTTCTGGATAATCGGCGCACTGAGCTTCTAGCTGATGCTGAGCAGCGTGATTCACTTGGATGTATCCGCTGCGGCGCTTGCCTGAATGTCTGCCCCATCTTCAAGAACGTCGGCGGCTACAGCTACGGGACTACCTACGGAGGTCCTATCGGATCGGTGATCACACCTCACCTACGAGGCCTCAAGAATTGGAAGCATCTCTCAGCCGCCTCCTCTCTCTGCGGGGCCTGCACCGAGGCCTGTCCGGTGAAGATCGATCTGCATCATCATTTGCTGCAAAACCGCCGAAACGGCGCGAAGAGTTCGCCCAATCCACTTGAGAAAGTCTCCTTCGGAGGCTTCTCCCTCTTGATGGGACATCCCGCGCTCTACCGATTGGCCTCGGGTCTTGGACGGATCTTTCAACCCCTGCAGGGCCTTGTGAACGGGACAATCCTTGATCCTCTCCGTGCCTGGACCGGCTCACGGAAGTTCCCGACACTGGCACCACAATCCTTCCAGGAGCAGTGGAAGAAGGATCGGGGAGGAAAAAAATGACCGGAGGTCGCGCCATTATCTTGGGTCGCATCCGCGAGGCCCTGCGCAATAATCCCGCACCGCGTCCCCATACCTCGCACTCTCAAAGCGAAGCTGCTGCTGATCACAACGGCCATGCACAGCGCGAATGGCTACCCAAGGTCGGGGAGACACTTCCAGAGCGGATCGATCTCTTCGCCAAGATCTCCGAGGGGCTGACAACCGAGTTCCACCGGGTTCCGACGATGAGCGCCGCACGCGATCTGCTCACCAAACTCGCCGCAGAGAGTGGATGGAAGAAAATCGGCAGCCACTCCCACCATGATGTCGATGCTCTTCTAGAAGGAGTCGAACTCCCCATTGTCCGCACCGAGAAGGGTTATGCGATCGACAACCTCGAATCATGCGATGCCGGCATCACTGGCTGCGATGTTCTTGTCGCCCAGACCGGCGGCATCATGGTTTCTGTCGAGAGCGCAGGAGGCCGCGCGCTCTCCGTCCTGCCTCCCCATCACGTGGTGATAGCCCGGACCTCCCAGATGGTTCCCGACCTCACCGCCGCCTTCGAGCATGTGAAGCAGAAGTACGGGAAACAGTTTCCCTCCTTCCTGAGTTTCATCACCGGTCCATCCCGCACCGGTGATATCGAACGCATCCTTGTACTCGGTGCCCACGGACCAAAAAGACTCACGGTCATCCTGCTCGATTCGTAATCGGGCAAGGCATTGGGAGTGACTATTCCTCGTAGGCTACGGGTTCGAGACTGAGTTCAAGTGCATGGTCTTTCGACCAAGCCACAATCTCATCCGACCAACGCCGCTCGTCTCGATAGACACTCAACGGTTCATCGGGCTCGTGATGTCCCTCTATTGCGCCCGAAATGGGCCCTGGAGGAGTAGGACGGCAGAATGGAATTGGGGCGTCGGCTTGTCCGTACAGCCAATCACATTCGGGTGTTGTGCTTTTTCTCATGGGGAGGGGAAGGGTTGTCTTCCATCTTTTTAGACAACGTCACCCTCACCTCCGTTGAATCAAATAGACCAGATCATATACTCTTTACTGTAAGGTACCTACCGGAAGCAAAGGGGCATAAAATTCAACCCTAAAATTACATTAGGGGCTGGATTCCTGCACCTGTCACAGGGATTAGAATTTTCAAGGGCATAGATGACTGAAGAGTTAATCTGGAACTCAGGAACTCAGGAAATTATCGAGGAATAAAAGAGACTTGCTGAGATTCAGGCATCTTGTGATGGAGTTCGCTCAAGCAGGGAAAAGCTACTCTCTTCATCACTTCCTTTCGTGAGTTCATGAGTTCCAGATTTTTGCCTTTCCCTCTTCCCTGAATCCCTTCACCGCCTTGGTGAACAAGATTTCTCTGTTTCCATGATTCCATTGCATAATCTGGGGTCACCGCAGCAAGCCAGAACCCAACGATGCGAGAAACCCCAGCACGATGACCCAGGGGAAAACACCCAGCACAATGGCTAGCTGGATTCTCCGGGGAGACTCCCCGAGTGCCAGGGCCAGGATGGCCGTGACTTGGGGCCCGATCGTGATCGGGGCGATCAGGCCCAGTCCCCAGAGACCGAAGCGGCTCCAGACCTTCCAGAAGAGTTTTGAGTTATCCGGCTTCGGATCAATCTTCAGCTTCCTCGTAATCCAGTCGCGTAGCGGTGCTCCAGCTAGCAAGACCACGAGCCCTCCAGCCGAATAACCCAGCCATGCGGCCAAAGCGGCTGCCCAGACGGGTGCATGAGCCGCCAAACCTGCGGGGATGGCGCTGATGAAGTAGAGGAAGCCGAGACCGAAAGCTGTGAGCGAACCTGTCATGGTCTGGGCCGAGGCTGGAAGATAGCAACGTAATCGACAATATCGATGTTGTCGTTGAAGGAGAAATAATCGCTCTTCACCATTTTCTGACAGCCTGCGTTCTGATTGGACTGTTAGGAAGCTGATCGGGATCGGGAGAAAACCCAGGCCCCTCCGCATTCCTCTGAAATTATCGAGCGTCCCGGTCTGCTCTGATCACTGAGGCGATTTTGGCGCGATCAATCTTCTGATTACCACTCTTACCTAGGCGGATGAGAAACGGTACCTGAAGCCGTCTCCGCCAACCTGCGTAGCATCGCCTTGTTCGGTTTGTGCGTGGAGATCTTTCCTGACTCATACAAGGACTCGATCTCCTTTTCTTCCTTAGTCAGTTTCATGGCGAAACAGGATTTCACTCATCCCAAGGATTCAGTATCGGAATCCCATCCGGGTGATCTTTGAAATTCCTGGTGACGAGCGTGAGGTCGTTGGCAATTGCGGTGGCAGCTATCAGGCTATCGAGCACCGGAAGCCGTCGGCCTTTCCCCTCATGACGGGCGCAGAGCCTCCCCCATATCCTCATCACTTGGTCGGTCGGGGCCAGAATTCTCGATCCGATTCCCTCACCGGCCCACTCCTCGATCCGCGCGAACCATGCATCGATCTCTCGGCGCCGCTTTCCCGGAGAGAGTAGTTCGATTCCCTTGATGATCTCGCCGACCGAGATCGAGGAGAGAAAGAGTTCGTGATCATGCTCAACCATCCATGCCATCACCCCCTGATTGGGGCGGGAATTGGAGGACTCGCTCAGGACATCCGTATCTAGCAGATAGCCCATGAATTTTCAGGAAAAACGAAGGGTGCGGCCGGTATCCTTGTCACGGGTGAGCTTCCACCCCTTCACCGGACACTCCTGTAGGATGGTGGCGAGTTTCTCGCGTCCCGACTGTCGTGAGAACTCCTTAAAATCCATCACCACCACGGCGGGATGCCCATGACGAGTAATCGTCTGTGGCCCCTCGCTTAGAGCAAGATTCACCACCTCGCTTAGCCGGTTCTTTGCTTCTTGGAGTTGCCAGTTCATCAAGCTAATATAGCTAGACTAGCCAGAATGTCAATTGATGGGCGGCTATTGGCTCTGTAGGGTGTTATTCTACAGACCTCTTATGCCCCTGCTCGCATCCTCCACTTACAGACCGCCATGGGGGCTCGCAAACGGGCATCTGCAGACGATCCTGCCTGTGCTCTTCCGAAGGGTTCCACTGATCACCCGTGAGAGGGAACGTATTGCGACACCTGACGGGGACTTTCTGGATCTCGACTGGAATCGTGCTCACCGGTCGGACTCGCTCGTTATCATCACGCATGGACTGGAGGGGAACTCTGCCAATGCCTCCGTGCAGGGAATGGCTGCTGCCTTTCATTACGCCGGATGGGATTCTCTGGCCTGGAATCTTCGCGGCTGCAGTGGAGAGATGAACCGATTGCTACGCACCTACCACAGCGGAGCCTGGGAAGACCTCCAGTGCGTCATCGAACATGCCGCTGGGGAATATCAGCACATTGCCTTGGTCGGCTTCAGCATCGGCGGAAACCTCACGCTGAAATATCTGGGGGATCGTGGCTCAGCGATCCACCCCTCTATTAAAGGAGCCGTCGCGTTCTCCGTACCGTGCGATCTCGCCTCCAGTGCCCTAGTCCTAGAGAGCCGAATCAACAGCATCTACATGAACCACTTCATGCAGGATCTCCGTCGGAAAATCCGGGAGAAGGCCGCAGCTTTTCCGGGAGGGATTTCCACGGAGGGACTCGACCAGATCCGGACATTCCGCGAATTTGACGGCTCCTACACCGCTCCTCTAAATGGCTTTCTGAGTGCCGAGGATTACTGGGCAAGGGCCAGCAGCAAGCCATCACTCGCTGGGATCACCGTACCAACACTTCTAGTCAATGCGCTCAATGATCCCTTCCTCGGAGCTGAATGTTTTCCAAGAGAAGAAGCCGATTCAAATCCCCATCTATTCTTAGAACTCCCGGAAAGCGGCGGCCACCTCGGCTTCATCACGCATGGGGAGGAATACTGGTCCGAAACCCGTGCTGTGGAGTTCTGCGGACGGCTGTTAGGGGATTAGGCTCTAGGCTTTTAGGTCAGAGGGGATCAGGAATTGGGGTCTATCTTAAGCCTGTCGTTCTAAACCCCCTTTACTTGTTGCACTTTACTTTTATTGTAAAGGCATGACCACGACCATCAGTAGCAAGGGGCAGATCACCGTTCCGGTGGAGATTCGTGAGGCTTTGGGACTGGAACCGGGCACCCGCATCGACATCCGCTTGGGGCCATCCGGCACCTTCCTCGCCACCAAGGCCAAGGAGACGAGTTTCTTTGCTAAATTCAAGGGTGTGGCAGGCAAACGAAAAGTCCCCTACGGCGATAGCATCGAGGCAATGGATCTCCTACGCGGCAACGTTCCCTCCGGGGATGTCGATTAGAGGGCACCATGATCACCGCCATTGATTCCAACATCCTTATTGATGTGATAGGGAGCCCTTCCAGGTTCACCGATCCAGCCATCCAAGCTCTAGATGAGGCCCGCCAAGCGGGTGCCCTTATCATCTCCCCGATTGTCGTGGCTGAAATTGCCGGACATTTTTCCTCTGCATCCCAGCAGGAGAAGTGCCTGCGCGAGATGGGCCTGAGGCTTATTGACTTCAGTATGGAGGATTCATTCCACGCAGGGCAGGCCTACATCGCCTACAAATCCCGCAGCAAAGATCCGAAGCCTCGAATGCTCGCTGACTTTCTAGTCGGAGCCCATGCCTCACTCCAGGCAGATCAACTGATGACCCGCGATAGAGGCTACTACCGCACCTACTTTCCGAAGCTCAAGATTGTGGAGCCGACGAGGTCGGTTTAGGCTGTTAGGTCAGAAGGGATCGGGAGCCGGCGGCAGAGGATATACTCTGGAGCTAATTGTCTGACCGCTGCTTCAAGCACTCAGGAAATGGCCGTGATAGCCAACCCTGGAAGCTGAAACCTTAGGGGAAAGGCGTCAAAACTAGGGACTGACCCCTTTTCTTTTCACATGTTTGTTCGCGGAAAATACTAGGCCACCTTCAGAAGAGGGTAGTGTTCAGCACCTATTAGGGTTTGAATAGATAATACAAAATGGATTCTGGCTTCGAAACCACAAGATTTAGACAGGGAGTTATTCATCCCATTACAGGTAAGATTTTCTGGAGTTATGACAGGGGCAGAGAGCAATGGATTACAGCAGATATGTTCAATTCTCGCATAGAGAAGAGGCGATCTAAAAGAGCTGAATTAAATGCTTATAGCAGGATGAGGTATGAAAAGAAAAAGGAAGAACTCTTAGAAAAACAGCGAATTTATAGGGTTGAGAACAAAGAGCGAATAGCACAGAGAAGAAAGGAATATGGAGATCGTACTAAAGCTGAGAAGGCAGAATATGATCGGAAGTACCGCACCAAGAATTCCGTACACCTCAAAAAAAAGAGCAACCGTTATTATGAGACTAACCGGATCATAATATCCGCTAAAACTAAGGAGAAGGCTCGTACTCTTACGACAGAACAAAAAGCCTTTCGAAAAGCTCAAAAGAAAGTATGGGAAGATAAAAACCGTCAGCTCCTGAATCATCGCCGCAGGGAAGCCCGGCATGCAAATCCACAACCACAGAGGCTTTACTACCTGAAAAACAGGGAGAGTATACTCGCAAAAAACAGGGCTTACAATATATCTAATAAAGTAAGCGTTCGGGCTTATAAAAGCACTTGGTCTCGCGAGCGACGAGATTCAGACGCAATCTACAAGATGATTATGAACACTCGCTCGTTGATCAGGAATTCCTTCGTTTCAAAAAGACACCTTAAAGGATCAAAGACCGAGGTTATTCTTGGGATGACTGTAAAAGATTTTGTAATTCACATAAAAAGTATGCTAGCCGGAGATATGAAGCTCGAAAATCACGGCTTGATCTGGCACCTAGATCATAAAGTGCCGGTAATCCTAGCTATTACAGAAGAGGAAGTCGTTCTCCTTAATCACTGGTCAAACTTTCATCCGATGCTTGGAAAAGAAAATATTCGCAAGAGCGATTACCTTCCAGATGGTCGCCGTGCGAGGGATCTATCCGATGAAGAAAAAGCAATAATGCTAAGAGAACTTATTGGATGATGGCAGTCTGCTATTAGTTTTAATATTGTTAAGCTATCTTGGCGTCTTATATCAACCGAAGCTTGCTGAAACAAAGCGATTTTAATTAAGAATCTTTTTGATACGAAGGCTTGCCCGTCGAAGCCTTAATTAATGTAAAAATTCGTAACTGCATGATTCAGCAAGACTTTACCGAAGATCCCCTCCTTCTCTAATTCGAGACTCGCCATCTTGGATGCCTGTTATTTTGTACGAGATAACAGAAGCACTTGGGTCATGACCTAGGGTCAAAACTCACAGTTCGTCCTTCCCAAAGGCTTGGAAGTTTTGATGTCGCGCTAGGCGCGCGAGCTAAGCTGTAGTGAACTACTGCAAGCGAGCAGCAACAACGCGCAGCGCAAAAATCCCAAGCCTACAAAAGTAATAGCGCAGGGGACTCGAGCAACTTCCTCAGAGCTGTCATATATTCCGCCGCCACCGCTCCATCCACCACGCGATGGTCGCCGCTGAGGGTGATGCTCATGCGGTGGCCGATCTCGATCTCGTCGCAGCTGTTGACCACGGGTTTCTTGACGATCGCTCCGACCGCTAGGATCGCGGCCTGGGGAGGATTCACGATGGCGCAGAACTGCTCGATGCCGTAGGAGCCGAGGTTGGAGACGGTGATGGTACCTCCGGCATATTCGTCGGGCTTGAGCTTCTTGTCCCGGGCACGGGTCGCGAGATCCTTCACAGCGGCGCTGATTTCCTTGAGAGAAAGCTTCTGGGCGTCGCGGATGACGGGGGTGACAAGGCCATCCTCGACGGCGATGGCCACGGAGAGATTTACACTGCCGTACTCGATGATGGCGTCGCCGGCGAAGGCGGCGTTGACCTTCGGCTTCTGCATGGCGGCACGGGCCACTGCGGAGAGGGCGATGTCGTTGAAGGTGATCTTCCCTCCGCTCGCTGCGATGTACTCCTTGCGGAAGGCCATCATCGGTGCGGCGTCGATCTCGATGGAGAGATAGAAATGCGGGATCTGGGTCTTGCTCGCGAGAAGGCGCTCGGCGATGACACGACGCATACCGGAAAGAGGAACACGGGTCTCAGGCATCCCGGCAATCGGTGTCGGGAGAATGGCGGCCACGGAGGATGAGCCGGCGGCTGGAGCCGGGGAGCCTACAGGAGCACTCTCGACGTCAAAAGCGATGATGCGTCCGCCGGGACCTGTGCCCTTAACGGCATCAAGGCGGACACCGCGGGCGTCGGCGATCTTGCGGGCAAGGGGAGTCGATTTCACGCGAACGCCTGCGTTCACATTTCCACCGGCTCCGCCACTACGAAGAGCGGCAGCGCGTGCGCGTGGGGTGAGAGGGCGACCGGTGGAAACCGCAGGACGGGCGGCGGGAGCATCAGCCACAGGGGCGGTGGGAGCAGGTGAGGCTTTCGGTTTGTCACCGGCTTTTTCTCCATCCTTCAGCACAAGGGCCAGCGCGGCGCCTACTAGGACCTTGCCACCTTCTGGAACGAAAATGTCGGCGAGCGTGCCCTCCTCAAAGGACTCCATCTCCATAGTTGCCTTATCAGTCTCGACCTCAGCCAGAATGTCGCCGACCTCGATCTTGTCCCCCTTCTTCTTGTGCCAGCGCAGGAGGGTGCCCTCCGTCATGGTGTCGCTTAACTTGGGCATCGTGATCTCGGGCATGGGAGTAGGAGGTAGGCTGTGGGCTAAAGGGAAAGGCTATTAGCGGTTTAGGCTGAAGGCTGTTAGGTCAGAAGGGTGAAAATTAATATGGAACTCAAGAACTCAGGAAAGGAATTGGGTATCTTTTCTTTGCCTTTACTCCGCGCCTCTGCGCCTCTGCGCGAGAATTTTTCTCTCAGACTCTGGAAAGAAGCGCGTGTTCATTCAGAAAATCAAAAGCTTGAAAGTACTTTGGCGACGACGGCTTGGGCGTCGGGGAGCTGGAGCTTCTCGAGTGGCATGCTGTAGATGGCCGGCGCATCGAGAGCCGTGACGCGGAGGACTGGTGCATCCAGATCGTCGAAGGCGTGCTCGGCAAGGAGGGCCGCGATCTGGGAGCTGACGCCGCAGAAGGGCTTGTTCTCGTCGACGAGGATGGCTCGGTGGGTCTTCGCGACGGAGTTGAGGATGGTCTCTTCGTCGAGCGGGCGGATGGAGCGCAGGTCAACGACCTCGGCCTCGATGCCATGTTCTGTCGCTAGGATCTCGGCGGCGGCAAGGCAGGTGAGGACGGCGCGGCCATGGGCGATGAGGGAGACATCGAGCCCCTCGCGCTTCACTTCCGCGACGCCGAGCGGGATGGTGTAGGAACCTTCCGGAACCTCGCCGAGGTCACCGTAGAGAAGGGTGTTCTCCATGAAGCAGACGGTATCATTATCACGGATGGAGGAAATCATAAGGCCCTTGGCATCGTAAGGGGTGGCGGGACAGACGACCTTCAGGCCGGGGGTATTCGCCAGGAAGTTCTCCGGGGTGTGGGAGTGGGTCGCACCGACATTCGTGCCTCCATTGGCAGGGCCGCGGATGACCATCGGGACATTGATGAGTCCGCCCGACATGTAGCGGACACAGCCGGCGTTATTGATGATCTGGTCGAAGCCGACATACGCAAAGCTCCAGAACATGAGTTCAACCACCGGACGCAGGCCCATCATGGCGGCGCCAACGCCGAGGCCAAGGAAGGCAGCCTCACTGATCGGGGTGTCGATAACTCGCTTAGAGCCGAAACGCTTCCAGAGACCCTCGGTGACCTTGTAGGCGCCGTTATACTGGGCGACTTCCTCACCCATGAGGAAGACGTTCTCGTCGCGGGTGAGCTCTTCGGCGAACGCGTCGTTCAGGGCCTGGCGGTAAGTGATGAGAGGCATGCGGAAAGGTGTTTAGCGGTTTAGGCTGTAGGCTATTAGGCTAGAGAATGCCGCTGGAAAAAAAGAGTTCATAGCGGGCGTTATTCGCTGAAGAAGAAGCGGCCGGTCTGGCCGGCCTCGGTCTTGTGATCCACCTCGTGGTAGATGTCCTCAAAGATGCTCTCCTCCGAGGGCCATGGGCTGGCTATCCCGAACTCTACTGCAGCGGCGGCTTCGGCCTTGGCCTCGTCATCGATCTTCTCGATCTGGGCTTGAGTCACAGTCTTCTCCTTGAGCAGCTGATTTTGCCAGCGGGTGATCGGGTCGTAGTCGCTCTTGTAGAGCTCGATTTCCTCGGGTGCGCGGTACTTCTTGGCATTCGCATCGGCCACGGAATGGCCGTAGTAGCGGTAGGTGGAGACCTCGAGGACCATCGGCTTGGACTCTTTGCGGGCGCGCTCCATGGCGGCTCCGAGATTGGCCCGTAGCTCGTAGAGGTCAAAGCCTTCACAGGTGGCCCACTCGACGCAGAAGCCCTCGGCACGCTTGGCCAGTGAGCCATTCACGGCCGAGGAACGCTCGAGGCTGGTCCCCATGGAGTAGCCATTGTTCTCGATGACATAGACGATCGGAAGATCCCAAAGCGCGGCCATGTTCAGGCACTCGCTGAAGACGCCCTGATTGACCGCACCATCACCCAGGAAGGCAACCGCGCAGCCGTTGATCTTCTTGTATTTGATGGCGAAGGCGAGGCCTAGGCCAAGCGGGGTCTGGCCGGCAACGATGCCGTGACCGCCCCAGTAATGCTTGTCGGGGGCGAAGAAGTGCATCGAGCCCCCCTTTCCCTTGGAGCAGCCGGTGCCTTTGCCGAAGAGTTCGGCCATGCATTCGTTCATTCCCATGCCAACGGCCAAGGCGTGGCCGTGGTCCCGGTAGGCGGTGATGATTTCGTCGTGTCCGTTCATCAAGGAAGCGGTGCCGACGGCAACCGACTCCTGGCCATTGTAGAGATGGAGGAAGCCCCCCATGATCCCCTGATTGTAGTACTTCAGGGCCTGCTGCTCAAAGCGGCGGATACGGAGCATCTCGCGGAGGTAGCCGATCTTCTGTGCGGGCTTCAGGGAAGCATTGAAAGGGGACTTTGAGAAATCGACCTTAGAGGGAGTTTTAGTGGCGTCCTTCAGCACAGCTTTCGGAGCACTGGGGGCCTTCTTGGCAGGGGCCTTTTCCAGAGGAAGGGGCTTCTTGCCACCCTTCTTGGGAGTAGCCTTTGACAGCGGCTTCGCCTGAGACTTCGGCTTAGAGACGACAGGGCGGACGGCCTTTTTAGGGGCGCTCTTTTTAGATTGGGAAGGTTTGGAAAGCTTGCGAGCCATACGCTGTGTCCATTCGGGGATGCCGAATGCGAAGGGGAAACTATCCAGAAATCAGCCCGATGCGGCAAGCCCGAAGCAACCAGACATAGAGATAATCTGGAACTCAGGAACTCAGGAACCGATGGGATTTTTTATGCTCTACAACTTAGAAAAAAAGACCCCACCCGCGGCTTGCGGAGTGAGGCCTGTAATCTCAGGTTTGCTCAGGTCTTTTCCTGAGCCCCTGAATTCCAAAGGGTCTTATGTAGTTGATGGGGTGCTGATGGGGTATAAGTCCCTAATCAGCAATGAAGAACAGATATTCAAAAGGTGCGCACGTTTCTGAGGCCCGA
>JAPJNA010000050.1 GCA_026461395.1 Chthoniobacterales bacterium
CCTCTACCTCCTCTCCCCTAAGGAACTCTCACCGAAGGAGGATCAGGGGATCGTCTTCACCATCTTCCAGGCATCCCCCTTCTCCACGATCGACCAGACACTTCTCTACTCTTCGCTTGTCCGAGACACGTTCTTGAAATTGCCCGAGACCGGTCACACCTTCCAGATCATGAATCCTACGGGGGGATTCGGTGGCATCAGGACAAAGCCCTGGAGCGAAAGGAATCGTAGTTGCGAAGAAATCGCGGCCTCCTTGGGCAAGAAAACTGCCGGCATCCCCGGGCTTCGGATTATCGCCACGACCCCGCCGGCGCTTCCGGGTGGCAGTAATTTCCCCGTCGAGTTCGTCATCTCTTCCACCCTGGAACCCCGCCAGCTTCTGGATGCGGCCAATGACCTTGTCAGGACAGCCTTCGGCAGCGGCATCTTCATCTTTGCCGACAGCGACCTGAAGTACGACCAGCCTCAGGTCGAAATCGCCTTCGACCGCAACAAGGTCTCTGCCCTAGGTCTGGATCTCCAGCAGGTCGGCTCCGATCTCTCCACGATGCTGGGAGGCAACTATGTGAACCGCTTCAGCATTCAGGGGCGCAGCTACAAGGTGATCCCGGAACTCAAGCGCGGAGACCGGCTCGACCCTGACTCCCTTGGCAAGATCTATGTCAGCGGACCCGGCGGCCAGCTCATCCAGCTTGCCACCTTCGCTGAGCTGAAGCGCAGCACCGTACCGCGTCAGATCAACCGATTTCAGCAGCTCAACTCGGCTAAGATTTCCGCCATCCTCCCTCCCGGCATCACTATCGACCAGGCGCTCAAGGTGCTGGAGAAGCGTGCCGCTCAGATCCTGCCGCGCGGCTTCGTGATCGACTACGCTGGCGAGTCCCGCCAACTCCGTCAGGAAGGCAACAGCCTTGTCATGACGATGGTGCTCTCCTTCGTCCTGATCTTCCTGGTACTTGCGGCTCAGTTCGAGAGCTTTCGCGATCCCTTTATTATCCTCTTCGGATCGGTCCCGCTCGCCCTCTCCGGAGCCCTTCTCTTCACCTTCTTAGGCACGACCACCATCAATATCTATAGTCAAGTGGGGTTGATTACCCTTGTTGGCCTAGTGGCCAAGAACGGCATTCTGATCGTCGAGTTCGCGAACAATCTCCAGGAGGGGGGGCTCGACAAGTGGCACGCGATTCTGACCGCCGCCGGAACTCGTTTGCGCCCGGTCCTCATGACGACGGTGGCCACCGTGGTTGGTCACACACCCCTGATTCTCGCCAGCGGACCCGGCGCCGGTGCGCGTAATAGCATCGGAATCGTCCTTGTCTCGGGAATGATCATCGGAACTCTCTTCACTCTCTTTGTCGTCCCCTCTATCTATTTGCTGGTCTCCAAACCGAAAAAAGCGAATCCCTCCAGGGAAAAAAGGTCACTATCCGGAGACACACCGTCAATCCTGCCGCTTCCGGGGATGGTCTGAGTCCAACGTTTTTCTTAAGTCCTGTCCTTGAGGGCATGGGAAAACAAAGCGAAGAGGATAATGCATCGAAGGGAAATCACCCATTGACTTACCTCTACCAACGAAATTTGATCACCACCTTATGAACAGTAGCGGGAGAATCGATCATAACTCCGGGTTGGTGGCCGTCCCAGGGCAGGAAGATGGCGAAGGAGCCGGCATTCAATTCTAGAAGTGTCGAGGAGCCGGTCGGAGCCTGATAAAACTCGGCATCCTTCTCGGGGTTATAGGGGGTCTTCACGGTTAGTGTGGCACGCTCCGCATAACCGATCCTCTCGGCACCTTCGACCAGGTACTGGATATCGCCATGCACCCGGTGAGTCTCCCATTTCTTCGACTCGGCAGGAGCCGTGTCGTAACGCTGGACAATCGCGATCAGGGAGTCATCGCTGATCGCATAGCGCCCGTCCGGTGTGGTCGGATCGTAAGAAGCAAGCCACGCAAAGGCGCGACTGAAGGAGGAATGCAGCTTCTCGTAGGTAGAAGCATTGCCGAGCGCGTCGAGGATCATGGGATCATTTGCCCTATTTGCCCTTGTAGCTACAGCGCGCCGTGGGGGTCTCGTGGATGACGATCTCTGAAAGACCGGGCAGTTGATGCTCGAGCTTTTCCCAGAACCACCGACACATATTCTCGATAGTCGGGTTATCGAGTCCCGGGATGTCGTTCAGATAGGAATGGTCGAGCAACTCTAGGAGCGGATCCATCGCCCGACTGATACGGGAATGGTCGTAAAGCCATCCACACGCCGGATCGACCTCCCCCTCCACCGAGATCTCGATCTTGAAGCTGTGCCCGTGCATTTTCCCGCACTTATGCTCAGGTGGAACATTGGGAAGGGTCTGGGCGGCTTCGAACGAGAAGTCTTTAGTCAGTCGGACGTGCATCTGAAATTCAATACAGCATCCCCATGGAAAAGGGAAAGGGAATGCCCCAGATCGCGCGAGGCCACGCGGTCAGAAAATCAGTAGATCCGGTTGCTGTCGCCATTTGCGGCCCCCTGATTGCTTAAGGAATTTCCTTCCTTTGTCAGGTTGCGCGCCTCAATATCTACCTCCACCAGACGACGCAAATATTCGGTTAAACTCACCCCTTCCTTGGCCGCGGCAATCTTGGCTGCCTCGTGAACTTCAGGATCGATTCTGGTTTTTATGTTCATTGTGAATCATGCAGTTAACTACCCGTAAGTGTTTTTCATTTTTTCGCAAGTTTTTGTCAATCTTATCTTTGCATTCCACACAAATAACGCTTAGGGTGCACCAGTGAACAAAAAGCGTGTTACCAAAATTCTTACTGGATTCCGTTTGGATCCACGGCTGAAAACACTAGCCGTCGAGGCCGCTGGTCAGGAAAATCGATCCCTATCAAACTATATCGAGAACCTGATTCGCCAGGATGTTGAGGCTCGTGGACTTTTACTGCCGGCGGCAAACTGGAAAAAGTAGGCCTTTCCTTCAATCCTCAGTCCTTAAGATTTCAATATATTTTTGTATAAACAACTAATTATTACAGTATAACGCATTTATTCCTTACAGGAATATCATTAAGTCATAATTGTAAGTTTATGACATCCTTTTGTTTACAGATGCCAATAAATATTGTATTTAGCGTTAGTGAAAAAAACCGTTATTAAGAGAAAAGCAGAGACAAAAATTCTGACTGGGTTCCGTATCCATCCTGAAATAAAGGCCCTGGCCATCGAGGCCGCCTCGGTAGAAAACCGCTCTTTTTCCAACTACCTGGAAAATCTGATTATCAAGGATCTCTACTCAAGAAAGCTCCTGCAGGTCAAAAATCCTTCGCGCTAGACGATTTTCATCCTTGCCTGAATTTCAAGGTCGGACCTTGTGCCGGGCAAAGAGATCGAGCGTGCGATCTCGCTCGGCGGAATGTTCCAGCATCGGGGCGGGATACCCCGGAGCAATAGGGCACCCATCGGAGGGTGGATCCAGCAGGGATCCATTGGAGACATTCCTTAGTTCCGGGATCCAGGTTCGGATATAGGTACCCTCGGGGTCAAAGCGCTTGGTCTGGCTCCAAGGATTCTGAACGCGGAAGTAAGGTGCGGCATCAGCCCCCGTCCCCGCGCTCCACTGCCAGCCCCCGTTGTTGCTGGCGATCTCCCCATCCACGAGTGATCGCATGAAGAAAGCCTCCCCGAGGCGCCAGTCGAGATGCAGGTCCTTGGTCAGGAACATCGCCGTGATCATCCGGGCCCGGTTATGCATCCATCCCGTCGCAGCGAGCTGACGCATGGCGGCATCCACAATGGGGAATCCCGTCATGCCGGCGCACCAGCGCTCGAAGGCATCGGGAACTCCGGGTAGGCCCGGCCACTCCATACCTCGCCATGTTGGGTTGAACTCCTGCTTGAGGAGTTCCGGATAGTGCCAGAGCAGCTGCATGTAGAACTCCCTCCAGACGATCTCGGCCAGGAACTTCATCGCGCTCTTCCGTCCCTCGGGGGGTAAACTTTCCTCCACATTCTTCGCCGCCGCATAAATCTGACGCGGTGAGATCAGACCGAAGCGGAGATCCTGCGAAAGATGCGACGTACCGTTCACCCCCATGAGATCACGCTTCTCCCCATAGGAAGCGATGGGCCCGGCAATAAAGACCTTCAAGCGTTCACGGGCTGCCCGCTCGCCTGGCTCGGGGATACTTACGGAGGAACTCATCCCCCAGTCAGTGAGCTGTGGCAGAGGAAGTGAGGAGACGCCCGAGGGCGTTGAGAGTTTTTTGATCGCAGGCCCCGGTGAAGGCTTCGGCAGACCGAACCAGACCTTCGAATAGGGAGTGAAGACCCGAAAGACCGTTCCCTGACCGGTGAGCGCCTCATCACGTTCATGGATGCAGGCATCCTTGGGAAGGAAGAGTTCGAGTCCACGCGCCTTGGCCATGATGTCGAGTCGGTCTTCAACCAACCGGCCGAAGGGATCGGGATCACGATTGGCGAAGATTTCCGTCGCTCCTGTCTCGGCAACCAGCTTTTCCAGTTCCTTCACCGCGTCGCCACGACGAATGATCAGGCGGCCGCCGATCGCTTCAAGATTTTTGGCCAAAGATGCCAAGCACCCGCAGAGGAACTCCTGTCGTGCAGGTCCGGTCCATTCATGGGATCCCTTCCAGTCACTAACCACGTAGACCGGGATGACTTCACAATCCGGCCCCGCAGCCGCAACCGCGGCTGCAAGCGCTGTGTTATCCGTGATCCTGAAATCCCGGCGAAACCAATGAATAACGCGTTTCATTTCCTGATCGTAACGGGCCACTCAATCATCCGCACGGGAGCCACTCCGTGCTCCCAAGATCGTGCATAGGAAAACCTGAGAATCATCTCGCCTGAAGCCAAAGCTCGGAACTTCCAGATTTGTTCCCCGCCAACTCCCACCTTGCCGGGACGATGTCTTGGCTGCTTAAAGGAGGATTCTCCACACTGTTGCAATAGCCCCGGTGAAGTGCAAAGAACACTCCAGGAATATCCGGTTGTCGGATTGGTGGATAGGGTCACCGTCAATTGATCGCCCTGACGAAGAATCAGATTCTTCCCTGCATCCCCTTCAGTGAGATCCAGTCTATTGGCCATAACAGCAACGGGAAGCAGCGCCAGAAACAAAACGGCGGACAGAAAGGCTCTCATATAGAAAAAATGATGATCAACCCACGGTAGATCGGAAAGGTGTTTTTCTGGCTGTCTCGTCGGCTTTGTACCAGTTAGCCTTCGGGCTCGTGCAGAAGCCAGAGACACTCTTTCTCATCGCCGGCAACGGCTCCTACCCGCTGCTTGCAGTGAAGGGGGCGCGCGCGGCGGGCGTGGGCCGTGTGGTCGCCGCAGCCTTCGAGGGAGAAACGGATCCCGCGATAGCTGGCTTTGTGGATGAGATCCACTGGATGCGCGTCGGCCAACTCGGCCGCCTGATCACCTCTGCTAAGAAGAGCGGGGCTACTGCCTCGATGATGGCGGGTCAGATCGCCCCCGGAAATCTTTTCGACTTGCGGCCCGATTTTCATGCACTGCTCCTGCTGGCCAAGCTAAAGGAACGCAATGCGGAGACGCTCTTTGGAGCGATCGCCGACGAACTCGAAAAAGCAGGGGTTCCGCTCCTCGTGGCAACCACCTTTCTGGAACAAGACCTTGCCTATGAGGGCCTCATCGCGGGTCCGAAGCCCAAAGATCGAATCCTGGAGGATATTGCCTACGGCCTTGGTATCGCCAAGGAAGTGAGCCGCCTCGATATCGGCCAGACCGTCGTCGTGAAGAAGGGGACCGTCCTTGCCGTCGAGGGATTTGACGGAACCGACTCCACCATCCGCCGGGGAGGTGAACTTGGACGCGGAGAGGCCGTCGTCGTGAAGGTCTCGAAGCCCCGTCAGGACATGCGCTTTGATGTTCCGGTCGTCGGCCCCCGCACGCTGGAGACGGCGGCCGCCGCAGGAGTCGCAGCCATTGCGATGGAAGCGGGACGCACCCTCTTTCTCGACAAGGATCAAGTCGAGTCACTTGCCACCCAACACCACATCACCCTCTGGGGAATCACATCATGAAGACTATTCGCGCCGGCGTCGTCGGCCCAGGCAGCATCGGCATCAACCACGCACGTATCTACAGCGAGCTTCCCGACTGCGAACTCGTCGCCATCTACGACGCCAGCCGGGCGAACGCGGAAAAAGTCGCCTCCAAGTACGGCGGCAAGCCGTGTACCTCGCTTGAGGAATTTGCCTCACTCGTCGATGTTGCCTCCGTGGCGACCCCGACGGAATCCCACCATGAGGTCGGCACCTTCCTCCTGAAGAAGGGAAAACATCTCCTGATCGAGAAGCCGATCGCTACCAATACGGCCCAGGCGCTTGATCTTGCGGCCACTGCCACCACGAACAATTGTATCCTCCAGGTCGGCCACATCGAGCGCTTCAATCCCGGTCTCGAGGCCCTCGAAAAGCAATTGGCTAATCCCCGATTCCTCGAGGTCACACGCCTCTCCCCCTATCCTAACCGGAGCATGGATATCGGGGTCGTCCTCGATGTCATGATCCACGATCTGGAGATTCTGCTCCACTTGGTACGCTCCCCGGTCATCAGCGTCGATGCCGTGGGCATCGCCGTTCTCAGCAAGGGGGAGGACATTGCCAATGTCCGTATCCGCTTCGAGAACGGCTGCGTCGCAAATCTCACAGCCAGCCGAATCAGCCGCGACAAGGTGCGTAAGATCCGGATCTTCCAAGAGGATGCCTACCTCTCGCTCAACTATCAAAATCAGAGCGGGTACATCCTCCGCCTCAAGGAGGGCGGCATCAAGCGCGAGCGGGTAAAAGTAGTTAAGGGGGAGCCCCTTCAGCGCGAGCTCGCCGCCTTTGTTACCTGCGCTCGTGAGGGAATCCAACCCCGTGTCACGGGACGTGAGGCGGCGGCGGCCCTAGACTTGGCGATCCAGATCACGAAACAGATCGAGGAGGCCGATCCCCGCAAGAAATCGCCGACTCTGACTGCATGAGCACGGTGGGTCGCCATCTCGCGATCATCGCCGGAGAGGCCAGTGGCGACACCCACGGCGCTGCGCTCATGCGCTCGCTCCGGGAGCAGGATCCGACGTTCCGCTTCACGGGCAAGGGCGGCCCCAAAATGATGGGGGAAGCCCTCTCCTCTGGTGGCGCCTTGGATAACTGGATCGCCGAGGCAGGAGTTTTGGGACTCTGGGATGTGCTTCGCCACTACGGCTATTTCAAAAAGAAATTTGCGGAACTGCTCGACGAACTCGCCGCCAACCCGCCCGAAGCGGTGATCCTTGTCGATTACCCCGGCTTCAATGTCCGCCTAGCCAAGGCGATCCGGAAAAGGAAGATCCCCACTCGTATCATCTACTACATCAGTCCGCAGGTCTGGGCCTGGAACCGTCGTCGCATTCCCGAGATGGCACGCGCACTCGATCTGATGATCTGCATCTTCCCCTTCGAGCAGCAGATCTACGAATCCTCGGGTCTCTCCACGGTCTTCGCCGGTCACCCCATGGTCGGGGAACTGCATGCCGTTCCCACCTCGGAGCGCGATGCGACCCTGCTCGGCCTCTTTCCCGGAAGCCGCGAACGCGAAGTCCGCAAGATCTTCCCAGCCATGCTCGGCGCGGCGAAACTCATCCTAAAATCTCGGCCTGAGATCAGGATTGAGGCGGCGGCGGCGACCGCGACCCATGCGGAACTCATGCAGGCAATGGCAAACGAGCAGAACGTGCAGATCACCATCTCCTCCGGCAACTCCAAGGATCTGATGCGCCATGCCGCCGCAGGCTTGGTATGCTCCGGAACGGCAACGCTTGAGGCCGCCTGCTTGGGTCTTCCCTATGCTTTGGTCTACAGGGTCGCCACACTCACTTACGAGGTTGGCATCCGTGTCATCCGGATTCCGTATCTGGGCATCGTCAATATCCTGGCCAACCGTCTGGTGGTTCGGGAGTTTATCCAACACGATGCCACTCCGGCCGCACTGGCCGACGAGGCCCTCCGTCTGCTCAATAGCACCGAGGCTCGGGAACGACTTGCCGCGGATCTTTCCTCTGTCGTGAACTCATTGGGAGGACGTGGTGACCTCTCCGCCTCCGAAAGAGCCGCTAATGCCGTGCTTGAATGTCTGGAAAAGCAGGCAAGACAGCCTCATTAAGAAGTCATGTCATTTCCCAAAGAACATTTGGAGTCGCTGTGGGCTCCTTGGCGTGTCGAATATTTCAGCCGGGAGCGCACCAGCGGGGAGGATTTTCTTGCCGAGGCCGCATCCACGAATGATGACGCAACCCACTTCGTGGTCTGCCGTCGGAAGAATGCCTTTTTGATCCTGAACAAATACCCCTACGCCTCGGGTCACCTCATGGTGGTCCCGTATAAAAGAACTGGGCGCATGGAGGGCCTCTCCGCCGAAGAGGCCCTTGATGTCTGGAACCTCGCCAACCATGCCCAGCATCTCCTGAGAGAAGTCACGAAGGCAGAGGGGTTCAATGTGGGGTTCAATATAGGCACCGCTGGAGGTGCCGGCTTTGAGGAGCACCTGCATCTGCACATCGTTCCCCGCTGGAGCGGAGATCAGAACTTCATGCCGATGCTGACTGGGACGCGGGTCATCCCCGAAGGACTGCAACCGCTCTACGACCGCCTTGTCGCCACAGACAAGACAATCATGGGATCAGGGATTTAATCTGGAACTCAAGAACTCAGGAAAAGAGGAAACAAAAGAGACTGCCTTTTAGCGTCCCTCTTTACCTTTCACATTTCACCATATTGATCGCTTTTGGAGCCCTCGGAGCCGCTCTCCTTTACGCCCTCGGTTATCTCGAACTAAAAGCCTCGATCCATCACGGGGCGACAAGCAAGCGGGTTACTATCTTCTCCAACTATGCGATGGCGGCCTGGTCGATGCCCCTCGCTTTTCTGGCCTTCATCCTACCCACGCATCCTAACTGGCCAGCAGCCTTTGCCGCCATCGGAGCTGGTGCTTGCCTCTTTATCGGACGCATCTGCACCGTGAAGGCCCTCGCCAAGGCCGATCTCTCCATCAGCGCTCCGCTGCTCGGCATGAAGACCGTCTTGGTTGCTCTCTTTTCGATCCTATTGCTCCATGCCCCGGTAGGATGGCATCTCATGAGTGCTGCCGTGCTCACGGTGGCGGCCCTGACACTCCTGCAGATAGGGCCCGACCATAACAAGCACCACAGACGCGCCGCCGTGGGATGGGCGATGGGCGCGAGCATCCTTTTTGCTCTAGTCGACGTACTGACCCAGGGCTACGCGCGGACCTCGGGCGTCGCCTTCTTCCAACCCGTTATGTTTGTTGTTCTCGCAGCGATGACGCCTCTGCTGGGATCGACACCGCCTGCGCCCGCAGTCGCGAAAAAACGCCTCCTGATCGGCAGTGCCGTGATTGGTTTCCAAGCGCCTCTCGTGATTATGCTGATCGGCCTCTTCGGCCAAGCCACCCTGATCAATATTCTCTACGCCACCCGCACCATCTGGTCGGTCGCCGTCGATGCGTGGAAAGGTGAGGGCAATGCCCGCGAATACTGGGTCGAACGACTCAGCGGGGCAGTGCTTCTGCTGGCAGCCATTGTCTTGGCGATACTCAAGTAATCACACTCTCAATAAGACTCTTTGTTAAATTGAAAAGTTCTAAGTAAATCGGTTGTGACATTTCCACCATCCCACCTCCCCGCCGCAGCCCCCTTGGCGCGGTTTTTGACCTTCATCCGGTTTTCGCATACGGTCTTTGCCCTGCCGTTCGCGGTGGGGTCGATGATGGTCGCTGCGGGTTCTGCTCATGGTTGGCCGGGTTGGAAGCTGTTCGGTCTGATTCTCCTCTGCATGGTCTTTGCCCGCACCGCGGCGATGACCTTCAACCGCATCGCTGACTGGGAAATCGACAAGCGCAATCCCCGGACTGCCGGCCGCCACCTACTCTTCAGTAAGTCGCTAGCCATTGTTGTATGCCTCAGTAGCGCCGCACTCTTTATCGGCACAACGTTTTTTATTAACCGGATTTGTTTCCTGCTATCTCCGGTGGCCCTCGGAATTATTTTCCTCTACTCGCTCACCAAGCGATTCACTCATACCGCGCAGTTTTTTCTCGGTCTTGCCCTCTCGGTCTCGCCCGTCGGGGCATGGCTTGCCGTGACGGGAACCTTTGCCTGGCCCCCGATTATTCTAGCTGCGGGAGTTCTCTGCTGGGTGGCCGGATTCGACATGATCTATGCCACGCAGGATGTGGAGACGGATCGTCGGGAGGGACTGCGCTCGATGGTAGTCTGGCTTGGCGTTCCCTGTGCGCTAAGGCTCGCCGGATGGCTGCATTTGCTCATGCTGATGGGCCTGATCGGATTTGGTCTCTCAGCCCATCTCGGGAAGATCTATTTCCTAGGGCTTATCCCCGTTCCCTTTCTGCTTCTCTATGAGCATCGCATTGCGCGAACTCTCGACTTAGGAAAGATCAACAAGGCGTTTTTTGAGTCCAACGCCATGATTGGATTCCTCTTTGTTGTGGTTATCGTTGCCGAGCAGATTTGGAAGTTTTAGCGACAACTGCAGTCCTTTTTTCCGTACTTCAGTCGATAGGTTTTCCGCTGGTTGTTGTGGGCACCGGATCCGGTAAAGCTGGTGAAGGGAGGGTTTGTGGAGCTGTCGAGCCCACGGAGTCTAAAGGAGGCTCTGGAGGAGTAACCGAAATTGTAGGAACCGGCGTGGGTGCAGCCATTGTTTGAGGGGAAATCTCCGGGGGCGTGCTAGGTATTGCAGTTACGGGAATCGCTATGGGAGCAGCAACGTCCGGGATAGGAGTATGGGTAGGGAAAGGAACTTGGTGCAACACGGACTTCATGATGGGCTTCGGGGTTCGAACGGGTATCGCCTTGCGGATAGGCACAGGAAGGGCCTTACGGATTTTGACCGGCGGTGGTTTCGTTGATGGCGTAGTTTTTGTTTTGGGCGTCGGCGAAGCAACTGCGGACATGGCTACGGCAGACGAGGGCAATGGCATGGCTGGCATTGGTTGCTGGAGAGCATTGCCTAGGTCTCTCGTGGCTAGTAGCAGGTTTGCATCGTTTGCATTCACATGGTACCCCGCGCCGAAAGGAAGCATCCCCTTGAAATAGATAGTCCCATAGGCGACCTGTAACTCCGGTTCTCTACGCCGCTGAAAGATGGCAAGAGGATCGGTGTAGACGCCGAAAAGCTGAATGCGCCATTCGCCTGTCTTGAAATCACGATAGGGGATTCCCGAATCATCTTGAAGGATCAGTTGTGAAGTGTTCAGCAGGAAGTTGAGGGTTTCGGAAAAGGCATCGAGCGGAAGGAGATAAGAGGCCGCCTTCAGATAGGAGGATCCGGGGCCGAGATCGCCGAGCCAGGAGAGGAAGTTGCGACATTCTTTGCCATTGGAGAGGTCGGCCTTGAAGTAATAAAGCGTCTGCGGTGGACCTCCGGGACGGCGATAGATGATCTGCACTCCCGGGGAGCCGAAAGGACGGATCATCTGGGTCGATTCGATGATGTTTCCGGTGAGGGCGAGTTCCGTGAAAAGGACGGGAATCACACCCTGGAAGGAACTTTTGGCCAATTGAGGCTTCATTTCGCTCGTGATGAAGTATCCGCAGAAGAGCGAGGTGTGAAGCGCCTCGTCGAGAGACTTCAATGCGGCACCAAGCGCCGTCGGGTCAAGAGCCTCAGGTGGAGGGAGGTCACCTACTGGTTCCAGGCCCCCGAGGACCATGACGCGGGTATCAGGGAAAAAGGCGTAGGCATTCAGAAAATCAGGGCCGCCGAAGAGATAGCGCAGGACTCCGCGGCTTGCCGGATTGAGGGCTAAGTGTTCACGACCCCACTGCTGCATCACATCGTAACGGATTCTTCTGCAGAAGGCCCATTGCTCTTGAAGCAGACGTTGATGATCTCGGTACTCGGGTGATTTCTGAAGCGGTGACAAGAGGCTCTCCCTGGGTAGGGGAATGCCTGCCAAAAATTCAGCCTGCTCCTGCAACGAGGAACCATGGGCCAAGGGGATAATGCACGCCCAGAGCAGAAGGAGGAGTGCGCTCGGGCGGATCATGAAGGATGTTTTGGGGAGATCCATCGGTGTAGGAAAAGAGGGATCAGCATAAGCACCGTGCCTGCAAGGGCGATCCATGGCTTGGTAGCGGCCGAGTAACTTAATCCTGCAAGCGCCGAGAGAATGAAGATCATCGGTGGAAGAGGATACAAGGGGCAGCGGAAGGAAGTCCGGGTATCCGACATTTGAAGATCAGCTCCTTTTTTTCGAAGGATTATCAGGCCAATGACACCTAGCATGAGACAGAGCAGCAGCGGGATCTGCGCAAAGACCAAGATCGTCTCGAAGGAGTCGAAGGCAATCAATCCCAAGACCAGCATCAGCTGCAGCAGGATCGCCTTAACCGGAATGTTATCGCGGGTCTTTGCCAGTCTGGCAAAGAACGGATAATCCTCCCCAACGCGATGCGTCACCCTGGGGCCGGCCCAGATCAGGGCACTGATCGAGGCTAGAAGCCCTAGAGCGATGATGCCCGACATGATCCTCCCTCCCACGGGGCCGATCAGATGAGTGGCCGCAACGCTACCGACATTCAATACCCCACGGAGCTCATTTTCCGGGGCGGCTGTGAGAAAGACGGCATTGAGCACAACATAGAAGAGTGTCACTGCTAGGGTGCCGATCACGAGCGAGAGACCGACAGTCCGCCGAGGGTTCTTTACCTCTCCGGCAAGATAGGTCGCGGCATTCCACCCGGAGTAGGCGTAGAGGACAAAGAGAAGGGCGATTCCCGAGGTTGGGCGGGTTAGCTCCACCAGAGAAGCTGGCTGCGGCAGCAGGAGCTTCAAACAATCGGGATGGAGAAATGCACTTCCGACTCCGGTCGCAATGAAGAGGCCGATAAGCAGGAACTTCATGCCGCTCATTCCGTTCTGGAGCAGCGAGCTTGTTTTGAGCGATCTGAGATGAACGAGCGAGATTAGTACCACAGCTCCTACGGTGGAAAAGCGGATCGGGCAGACGGGAAGCGCCGCGTGCAGGTAGGTGCCGAAGGCGATGGCTGAGAGTGAGATGGGGGCTGCGAACCCAGCAATCAGGGAGACACAGGCCGCCATGAATCCTAGGGCGGGATGGTAGATTTCGGAGAGGTAAGTGTATTCGCCCCCAGACCGGGGAATTCTGGCTGCAACTTCCGCATAGGAGAGAGCACCGCACAGGGAAATGAGTCCCCCTAAGACCCAGAGGCATAGTATCGAAAATCCACTTTTCAGATCCTGTAACTGGAATCCTAGGCTCGTGTAGACTCCGGTCCCGACCATCGTTGCTGTGACTAGCGAGAGGCAGGTCAGCAGGCTGATTCCCTGCGCACTATTTTTGTCCATTTTGGCGAACTCTTCCAAAGGGAGGCATCCTAACTCTTCTCGTCAGGAGCGCTCGGCAGATCCCATCCAACCGATCGGTGAGCATAGACTACCTCGACCAGCACAACGATGAGTGCCGTCATAAAGCAGATCAACCCCGCCACAAAGGTAGTGATCACATAGCTTCCATGAAGATGCTGGCCTCCGGCTTCAAAGAAAAAGATTTCCAGAACAGTCATGGAGATGAGTACTCCGCTGAGGACATCGAAGAAGATGGCAATGGCGCATATGCGCCCCCTGATGCGTACATCATGGAATTCGACACGATAGTGAGACTCCAGAGAGGGGGTAAGTTTTTCGATAGCAAGAAGCTCCCCGTGAATGAAACGCATCCGATCGATGGCTCGAGCTAGGCGTCCGCTGATAGCGGTGATGAGCATGACAACCGCCGTGAGAAGGAAGACCGGTGCCAGAGCCAACTGGATTGTGGAAGTGACGTCGTT
Organism: Chthoniobacterales bacterium; assembly: GCA_026461395.1. GTDB lineage: Bacteria > Verrucomicrobiota > Verrucomicrobiia > Chthoniobacterales > UBA6821 > UBA6821. The sequence continues at coordinate 13,891 of JAPJNA010000050.1, forward strand.
GTTCGGTATGGTCATTTTAGAATTCTTATCAGAAGTGACCGAATCAGGAACTCAAGAACTCTGAATTGGATCAATAAAACAAAATCTCCTATATAGTAGTGGAGTAGGGCAGATAAGTGATTGAGGGTGAGTCAGCACTTTCCTTGTCAAAGCGACGATATATTTCACAGATTCCATTGCCTTCTCCCCTATGAAGCCCATTTCCGAATATTCCACTCTCCGTCCGGGACTCTTCCACTGGCAGGGGTATGAGCCGGAAGTGAAGTGCGACTGCTCCTCTACAGCGGTCGTGACGCCCGCAGGGCTGATCTTTATCGACTCGATTCCTCTGGCCGAGGAGGCGCTGAATGATCTTGTGGTCGAGTCCTTCTCCGCTCCCGCCGCTGTTGTGCTGACAAGCGGCAACCACCAGCGAGAGAGTCTCGCCTTGGGGAAACGCTTTGGGATTCCGGTCTTTGCCCCGGAGGATGCAGGGGATGATATTATCGCGGATCAGCGCTTCCGATCCGGCGAACCGGTGGCCGGGATGGAGTCGATTACCCTACCTGGCTTCGGTCCGGGAGAGACGGCGTTCCTCTACGATGGAGCCCTCATCTTCGGGGATGCATTGATCAATCTGGAACCTGAGGGATTGAGGTTGCTTCCGGAGAAATATCGCGAGGACAAGAAGCGGTCGCTTCGATCCCTTGCCGATCTCCACGATCTCAAGCCGCAGGTGCTTCTCTTCGCCCACGGCAACCCGATCATCCAAAACGCCTCATCACGGCTGGCTACTTGCCTTGCAGAGGTCTCTTAGTAAACACCGAAGAATGTCGCGCAGAGGCGCGGAGGAAAAGACAAAGGATTCGGTCCGGAGAAGACTATCATCGTTACTCCCCTCAAATCGGAGAATCACTTGATTGATCAGCAAAGGGTTATGACGACTTTTTCCAAAGGAGTCGTTTCTAAAGGAACGTTACCATTAGTCACAAAATCTCTGCGCCTCCGCGCCTCCGCGCGAGAATCATGAGTTAAAATAAAAAACTGCGCGGAAGGCCGCGAAATTCATCATCGGCGCTCCCGCGCAGTGGCTGTCGCCCTAGGCCCCCCCGACCTAGGGATGACAAACTAACAAAAATTACTTAGCCGGCTTGGGGGCAGGGCTTGGGGAGGGGTACTCTTTCTTGTCACCGCATCCGCCGCAGTTGGCTTGGGCCATCGGTGAGGTCAGTGTGAACAGGGCAAGAAAGGCGATGAAGAAACCGGCAGTGGCAGAACGAGTTGTGAGGACTTTCATGATTTTGGACTTGTTGACTGTTTTTGGAGGCTTTGGGTTGTTTTTGAAGCTGCCTCGGAGCGAGGAGCTTGAGTTATATCTGACCAAAAAGAACATGCAGTGTTCAAAAAAAATCAAAAAAAGTGATCCTGTGATCTGTGCGCCTGGCGTCGGGGCGCTGTATCCAAGTCTGACGGGTTGTCGATGGGACTTACTTGTGGAAAGATATTGGCCATGAAAAGGTATGCATGGATTCCGGTAGCTGTAGCTATGGTGCTTCTGCAGGCTTGTGCCAGCGTGAGTTCCACGGCGGTTTTCTATCAACCGACCACGGCGAATTACTATCCGCCGAAGCCCTCTAATGCGATCATTCCGATCTTGAATGCACCTCCCGTCCGCCCCTATTTCGAGATAGGGCGCTTCGCTTTCCAGACGACCCTCGGCTATCCTTTTGCGATTAATTCTGTGATCTACAACGCGCGGCGAGCCGGCGCTGACGCCGTGATTGTTAAGAATTGTCAGAACTGGTCGGTTCCTTATAGCTATGTGGTCCCACCCACTGTGGGATATGTTCCGGTCGGTGGATATGGTGGATACAGTGGGTATGGAGGTCGCTGCGGAGGATGGGGCGGCGGATATTATGGGGGCGGTGTCGTACCTGTCGTCTATCCCGGCTACGCGGGCTATTCCTATCAAAACTTCACTGGGATCGATGCCCGGATGATTATGTACAAGTGATCAGAGGATGAGTGCTGATTCCTTCCAACGTCCCGAACTCCAGCCTCCCGGTGGGGAGAAGCGTGTGATGCTGCACTCTTGCTGTGCACCCTGTTCCGGCGAGGTGATTGAGGCCATGGTGGCTTCGGGGCTGGAGTTGGAGATTTTTTTCTACAATCCGAATATCCATCCGCGCGAGGAGTATGAATTGCGCAAGGTCGAGAATATACGCTTCGCCGAGGAGCATGGTATTCCCTTCACCGACGCTGATTATGACACGGACAATTGGTTCGCGAGGGTGAAGGGGTTGGAGTGGGCACCCGAGCGTGGCGAGCGATGCACGGCCTGCTTCGACATGAGGTTCGAGAGAACGGCTCTCCATGCCTTTGAGAAGGGTTTCCAGGTCATAACGAGCTGTCTTGGGATCTCCCGTTGGAAGGACATGAACCAGATCAATGGGGCGGGTGAGCGCGCCGCCGCTCGGTGGCCCGGAATGAGCTACTGGACCCATAATTGGCGGAAGGGGGGAGGTGCCGAACGGATGGTCGAGATCTCGAAACGGGAGGAATTCTACGCCCAGCAATACTGCGGCTGTGTCTATTCGCTGCGAGATACGAACAAGTGGCGTCTGGCCAATGGTCGACCGAAGGTGGTGATCGGCCAGGATTATTATCGTCAGGAGGGTGCTCAGCCTGTGATTCAACGTGAAAATCCGGAGGAGCCTTCGTGAGGCTCCTTTATCTGTCGGCAATTGTTCTCCTTGCCCCTGTGTTGCAGAGGGCGATGGCGGATCTTCCCCCTCCCCGTTCCGACACAGCCTCGGAGAAGTCGATTGTTTGGTTTGCTCTCGACTCGCAGGCCATGGGCCCCTCGATGACGCCACGACAGCCTCTTGTTTCTCGGATGGTGGCGGGACTGATCTGCGCGGTGACAGGAAAGAACGCGCCGGATGCCGCATGGCGCTCTCTTATCAAGCCCGGAGAAAAAGTCGGCATTAAGGTCTCCTCTCAGCCGGGCGCTATCGGCGGAACTCATCCCGCAGTGGCTCAGGCCATCGTGGAGGGATTAATCGCTGCCGGCATCAAGGCGAGCGATATCATTGTCTGGGATCGGCGCCGCGAGGATCTCGTGCAGGCAGGCTATGACAAGGTGCCTGGCCTGAACCTGCGTTGGATCGAGAAAGGTGAGGGGTATGATCCGAGGGCAATCGTCACGACATCCGTAATCGGACAGCTCGTTTATGGCGACCTTTCCTTCAAGGAGTCACAAAATTCCCTAGCCGACATCCTGGGGCCCAAGGCGCAACTCAGTGAGGAGAGTCATCTGCCCATCATTCTCTCCCGTGATGTGGACAAGGTGATCAACATTCCCTCTCTCTGCGACAGCTACTTTACCGGAGTGCATGGTGCCTTGGCTGGTATGACTGCTGGGATTCTCGATAACTGGAGGCGCTTCAGTAAGGGCGATGGCTATGGCGATTCCGCACTCGCTGATGCCTACTCGGACGAGCGGATCGGGAAGAAAGTGATCCTGACAATGATGGACGGAATCGTTCTGCAATATGCCGGGGGACCCTATCCAAGCCCCGGAAACTGTGTTGCCTACGGTATGCTGCTTGCCTCCAAGGACCCCGTTGCGATCGACGCCACGGCTCTCCGTCTCCTGGACGAACAGCGCACGGTTTCGCGGATGCCGAAGGCCTCGGGGGACGGCAATCATGTGGCGGAAGCGGCCGCGAAGGGGCTTGGCAATAACGATGCGAAGATGATCCTGCTGAAGCGGGTGGGACTCGGAAGCAGTGGTGGCAATCCTTCCGGGGCCCCCGTCACTCCCGAAGCAGCATCCTTGCCGCTTCCCTCTTCCCGTCTCTGATTATGGAAGATAGGGAGATTCGTTATCTCCTTCGCGCGCACGCGCGCACCTTTGCGCTGACGCTGGCTATTTTACCCCGTTCCCTGCGCGAACCTCTCGGGGTCGTCTACCTGCTGGCACGGGCCTCGGATACGATTGCTGATGGCGGCAAAATCAGTCGCGAGCGGAGGGTTGCTTTGCTTGAGCAGCTCCTGGGGAACTTGGAGTTGGCTCTGGCGGGTGGCTCTCCTAAGGGAAGATGGGAATGGGTGTCTGTGATGATGCCGGGGGAGTTGGATGAGTCGCAGGCAGAGCTTATTGCTGCGGTTGCCCCGCTGATCAACGCGCTCGAAATAAGTTCTGACCGTGATGAGTTGCTAAAGCTCTGGCGATTGATCCTGGAAGGGCAACTTTTTGATCTCAGGCGTTTTCCTTCCGACGAGCCGCTCAACCGTGAGGAGTTGGAGCGCTATTGTTTCTTGGTAGCAGGGAGTGTCGGCGAGTGCTGGACTCGGTTGATCTCGGTTCATGCTCCTGACCGGCTCATGCTGCCCATGGCGGAGATGATTCCGCTGGGCATCGCCTACGGGAAGGGGCTGCAGTTGCTGAATATCCTACGTGACCGTGCCGAGGATCGATCCCTCGGAAGAATCTACGCGCGCGATGAGGAGTTGCCCGGTTTATTTGAACTCGTGGAAGAGTGGCTTGCGCAGGGAGAACGCTATCTTGCGCATCTCCGACCAGGTCGGGTTCTTTTTGCCACGGCGCTTCCCTTGGATCTGGCATGGAGCACCTTGGCAAAACTGAAGGATTCCAAGCTCCATTCGTCATGGAGAGGTCTTAAGCTGAACCGATGGGAGGTCTATGCCTTACTCCTGCGGGGTATGAACTCCCTTTGCTTGCCGAGGCGAGGGAATCCTGCTTCATAAGCGCAATGGATTTTATTCACTGGTTCCAAGCAAACTTCATCCACCTCGACAAGAGCCTTGAGCATATCGTCTACGTATATGGCATCTGGGTCTATGCGATCCTTTTTGCCATTGTGTTCAGCGAGACGGGACTGGTCATTACTCCCTTCCTCCCGGGCGATGCCTTACTCTTTGCCGTGGGCGCTTACTGCGTCTCTCATTCTGATGCGGGTCTCAAGTGGCCCGTCGCCATGGTGCTCCTAATGGTGGCCGCAATCCTGGGTAACTTGGTGAACTTCGCTATTGGCGGGACGCTGGGTGGTAAAATCTTCAAGGAGAATGCGCTTATCCTGAAAAAGCAGTATCTCGACAAGACGCACCTCTTCTTTGAAAAGCATGGCGCGAAGGCAATCATCATGGCCCGCTTCCTGCCGATCTTTCGCACGCTCTCGCCCTTTGTGGCCGGAATGGCCTCAATGGATCGCCATAAATTCACTCTCTACACCGTCGTGGGGAGCTTTCTCTGGGTCTTTCTCATGATGATTGCGGGGGTAATCTTTGGTCAGATTGATTGGGTAAAGAAACACTTTGAGGCCGTTGTGCTGGGCATCATCGTCATCTCTATGCTGCCCGTTGCTTTCGAGATCATCGTTCAGTTCCTTGATGCCCGGAAGAATCGGAAGTGAACGAGTTTCACGCAGGTAGATAGAATCAAGCTCCGTAGTCGAGTCAGACAGAAAAATACAGAATCACACGCCTGCCTAACCGCATAGATAAGGGGTTGGCGGGCGTTTTTGTTTTGCTGAAGGAAGAATAACGGCAGCGTGGGATGATGGGCGTAAAAATATTTTTGAAAAAACTGAAAGAAGTCGTTGACTCTAGGATGATCTCGTATACTGTTTTCAATCCCGACGGTGACTTTGTTCACTCGAATGGGAATGTTCTTAGCCAGTCTGCCTCGAGTATTTGAACAAATACGAGGTGGTGCTGACGGCCCTAAAAATCTTCCGTTACTAAACGAAAGATCAGGGGTTGCATCACCGCTTCCGCAGCCACTGGTATCGATCTTTGATAGCGCAGGTCCGGTTTCGCACAAGCAACGGAAACCGGATGGATCATATACGAAACAGCAAGAACTGAATTGTGCGTTTTTCGTCGATTTTCTTAATCGAAGTTTAATACAGATCGTCCCTTGGTCACCACGGTGGCTAAGGAAAAGATGATGCTGGAAATTTGCCTCCCGTTTAGCACGAGGAGGCGCAAACTTTCTACGGAGAGTTTGATTCTGGCTCAGAACGAACGCTGGCGGCGTGGATAAGACATGCAAGTCGAACGGGATTTCATTTGTAGTAATACCGATGAAATCTAGTGGCGAACGGGTGCGTAACACGTGAGCAATCTGCCGGGAAGTGGGGGATAACTCGCCGAAAGGCGAATTAATACCGCATATGGCCAGGGAAGACATCTTCCCGAAGCCAAAGTCGCAAGACGCTTCCTGATGAGCTCGCGGCCTATCAGCTAGTTGGTGAGGTAATGGCTCACCAAGGCTATGACGGGTAGCTGGTCTGAGAGGACGACCAGCCACACTGGAACTGAGACACGGTCCAGACACCTACGGGTGGCAGCAGTCGAGAATTTTTCACAATGGGGGAAACCCTGATGGAGCGACGCCGCGTGGAGGATGAAGGTTTTCGGATTGTAAACTCCTGTCAAATGGGAACAAGAAAGTGATAGTACCATTAGAGGAAGAGACGGCTAACTCTGTGCCAGCAGCCGCGGTAATACAGAGGTCTCAAGCGTTGTTCGGATTCATTGGGCGTAAAGGGTGCGCAGGCTGTGGGGTAAGTCGGATGTGAAATTTAGAGGCTCAACCTCTAAACTGCATTCGATACTGCTTCGCTAGAGGACTGTAGAGGAGATTGGAATTCACGGTGTAGCAGTGAAATGCGTAGATATCGTGAGGAAGACCAGTGGCGAAGGCGAATCTCTGGGCAGTTCCTGACGCTCATGCACGAAGGCCAGGGGAGCAAACGGGATTAGATACCCCGGTAGTCCTGGCAGTAAACGGTGCACGTTTGGTGTGGGAGGA
>JAPJNA010000051.1 GCA_026461395.1 Chthoniobacterales bacterium
CCCAAGGGGGATCCAAGTAAGACCGAGGGATCAAATGGAATGAGCTCCGAGGATCGGAGCTGGAATGCCTGGCGGATCATCCCTGCAAGCTGGCTTGCGAGAGTGAGTCGCAAGGCCTTCCTCCCCGCAGTGCCTTCGGCACTGCATCCATGCCATTGTGATCGTGCATTTCGCTAACAGCCCTCACCTTCCAGCCTAATAGGCTGTCATCAGTCCTTTTCAGAAAACTTTGCAAGTCCTTGGCTGTTTTCTTAGTGGTGAAATAACCCTCTGCCTCCCGGAGTATGATCTTACCATCCACCCACAGGAAATAGCGAAGAGCCTTACTTTTTCACTTTTTCACCTTCGCACCTTCCCACTCAGTCACCATTCGCTTCGCGGCGAATGGTGACTGAGACCCACTCTGTGTTTGGAAGGATGAACTTGCGAATGGTGACTTCGACCCAGCGCAGGCTGAACTCACTGAACAATGACTCGGCCAACTCATCGGCAAGCGTCTCGATCAGCTTGCGGGGACGTGCTACGGAAATCTCTGCAACTCTCAGGCTCAACGCATGGTAGTCGACCGTCCGGGTGATGTCGTCGTGGAGTGACTCGGGTTGGGCTAGCGCCGCAAACCGCAAGTCGATCAAAAGGCGTTGGGGGGACTCTCGCTCCTCCTCCGGCACACCCACGCGAGCTAAGACCTCCAGTCCCTGGATAACAATGATGCGTTCCGTACTCATTGCTTTCTTAAAGAATGAATTTGATATCACGGATCACCTTCTCCCCGAACTGCTCCCGGAGCTTCGAGATGATCTGGGGCTTCCAGGTGCGGTCGAGTTCGTAGCGAACACTCGGTTGAATAACACGGATCATGAGAGTACCCGCGACTAAACGCTCCGGCTGGGAGTGCTTGGCAATGAACTCCCCCACGATGCCGACCCAAGCCGCCGTGATATCAGCCTCCCTGATGCGAACATCGAGTCCGAGCTTGGGGAGAAGCTTCCCGAGCACATCCCCGATAGAAGTCGCCCGGTCCGGGCGTGTATCTTCAGGGAGTCCTCTCCACTCGAATGTCACCTTCTTGGCTGGTGACCACTTCTGGGGATAGCGACTGCCCGTATCACCTGCACCATGTCGAGGTGCGGCCATCGGTTTTGCTGATTAGGCGTCGTTGCCGATCGCCTCAACAGGACAGCCTTCCATCGCTTCCGTGCAGAGAGCCACCTCTTCGGGAGTCTCTGGCTGCTTGAAGACATAGGAGTGACCTCCATCTTCGTTGCGCTTGAAGTTGGCGGGAGCCGTCTCGCGGCAGAGGTCGCAATCGATGCACTGGTCGTCGCAGTAGTAAGCGCCTGCGACATTCTCGGGATACTTGTTGGATACGTCAGCCATAGTGAGAAAAGGTTAAAAGCGCCTGACCCGATTGCAACGGTTTTTTCGCGACGCGTTGCCAAAACCTGCGGATTTGTCAGAATCCTCCCATGAGCGACTCCCTCACTTCCCTTGCCCCGATCCTTCCAACCGAAGGGCGTCATGTCCTCCATCTCTTCTACAGCATGGAGCAGGAGCCCTGGAGCTACCTTGAGGCCTCTGAGCGGCGCAAGAGGCGCGACGGATTGGCAAAGATCGTCAGGGAGATCCAAGCCCTCCCCGAGACTCAACTTCTCCCTTACAGCGTCGTGGGCCCTAAGGCCGATCTCGGATTCATGCTGGTGACTCCGGATCTCCAGGTAGCCGACCGCTGCTCCAAACTGCTCGGCGAGGGACTCGGTGCCGGAATGCTGACTCCTACCTTCTCCTACTTCTCAATGACCGAGAGGAGCGAGTACACGACCTCCGAAGCGGAATACAGCGCCGAACTCAAGGCTGAGGGAATCGACCCGGAGAGCCCTGAATTCGCGACGAAAATCGCCGAATTCCATGACCGCATGGACAAGTACATGCGTCGCCGTGTGGTTCCTGAGCTTCCCGATGCACAGGAGTGGCCTGTCTTCAGCTTCTACCCGATGTCGAAGCGCCGTCTGCCTCAGCTGAATTGGTACGGCCTCCCCTTTGAGGACCGGAAGCGACTCATGGCAGGCCATGCCAAAATCGGGCGGACCTACTCGGGACGGGTTCTTCAGCTCATCACCGGCTCGACCGGTCTGGATGATATGGAATGGGGAGTCACCCTCTTTGCAAAGACCACCAGCGAGATCAAGGCGATCGTCTACGAGATGCGCTTTGACGTGGTGAGCTCTCACTACGCGGAGTTCGGCGAGTTCTTCATCGGGATCCGGATGGACATTCCCGATCTCTGCAACCGGCTGAATCTGTGACCTTATCTTCCCAGAACTCGACTCTGGATTCTGATCTGGCCGCGAAGGAAGTCCTCCTTGAGGGGATTCTCTCCCGGCATGCTCCCCTGCTGATCGCCTATTCGGGAGGCGTCGACAGCACACTGCTACTGGCAATCGCCCATCGAACGCTGGGCAATCAAGTCACCGCCATCATCGCCGACTCACCCAGCCTGCCCCGTGCCTCGTTGAATGAAGCCGTCCGTGTAGCGAAGGAAATAGGCGCTCAACTTGAGTTGGTAGCCACCACGGAGCTGGAGGATCCACGCTATGCCGAGAATCCGATGAACCGTTGCTACTTCTGCAAAGCTGAGCTCTTCACCCGGATGGATCAGGTCGCCCGGGAGCGGGGATTCGTTGCGATCGCGTACGGGGAGAATGCCGACGACCCTGCCCATCTAAGGCCGGGCTCGCAGGCGGCGGCCGAGTTCTCCGTGATCGCCCCACTAAAAGAGGCGGGTCTCACCAAGGCCGATGTCCGTGCACTCTCCCGGAAGCTAGATTTACCGACCGCTGATGCACCGGCCCAGCCGTGTCTTAGCTCGCGCATCCCTCATGGCACACGAGTGACCAGTGAGGCGCTCGATTATGTGGAACGGGGTGAGGCGATCGTCCGTCAGTTCGGATTCAAGGTCTTCCGCGTCCGCTACGTGCCGCCGGAAGGAATGGAGGGAATTGATCGTCCAGGCGCCAAGGTGCAGGTATCTCAAGAGGAAATGCCTCTTCTCGAATCAACGCGCTTCACACTTATCGCCGCCCTCTCGGCGAGCGGCTTCAGTAGGGTCGAGATCGATTCAACTCCACTACAAAGATAGCGGAGGAAGGGGTTTAGGCTGAAGGCTGTTAGACTTTTAGGTCAGAAGTTCCCCTTGCGATCTCCTGAGCTGCACCCCATTTCCTATTCCCCATTAACCATTACCCATTCCCCACCCAGTTTCCGTTATCCACATCGTCTCTCCGAATTCGGAAAGGATCCCTTGTTTTAGAACAGTAATTTCCTCGTCAGAGGTTCCGGGCGAGATCACCGCCACCATCGTGGAGCCGGATCCTGTCATGAAGGCGGACTCGACGCCTGGTTGCTGGCGTAGCCAGGCTTTCATGACCGGCAGGAGGAGATACTTGTGAAAGACCGGGGCCTCGAGATCGTTCACAATTTCCAGATCTCCTAGAAATTGTTTCTCGGGCTGATCTGGCAGTTTTCCTGATTCCTTCAGCTCGGCATAGCGTTTGTAGGCGCATGCGGTCGGCACTGGGAAGGGTGGCTTGATCAGCAGGAGTCTTCGCTGGGGAATAGCGGAAGCCGTTTCCAAAATCTCACCCCTCCCCCGGCACCAGGCTGGGCCACTACCCAAAAAGAACGGGATATCGGAGCCAAGAGTCGCGGCGATCTGATGGAGCTCTTCATCAACCAGCGGGTGATCGAAGAGTTCGTTCAGTCCTTTCAGCACAGCGGCGGCATCACTGCTACCCCCACCCAATCCCGCCCCATGAGGTATCCTCTTAAGCAGTGTGATGGCGATCCCATGATCGAGTCCCGTAGCGGCGCGGAAGGCCTCGGCAGCTTTCACGCAAAGGTTCTCGGCTCCTGTGGGTAGTTCGGGATCATTGCAGGTCAGGGTAATTCCGTGTCCCGTTCCATGGGAGACCTCGATAGTATCGGCCAGACCAATCGGAACCATGAGTGTCTCCAGTTCATGAAAGCCGTCAGCTCTCTTCCCAAGGATGCGGAGAGAAAGGTTGATCTTGGCCGGAGCCACGAGTGAGATGGTCTGAGTCACGTTACGTCCTTTAGAACTTTTGAACTCTCTCATCGTGTGAAACTACCGTCCCGACCCCAAGACAAAATCATCATCGCTCTCGATGTTCCCGATACGGATGGAGCCCTGAGACTCATCGATTCCATAGCCGATCACGGCGAACCGCCAGCACTCTGCAAGATCGGTCTGGAGCTCTTCACGGCTGAGGGCCCCTCCGTGGTCAAGGCGGTAAAGGCGCGTGGGTGCGAGATCTTTCTCGATCTGAAATTTCATGACATTCCGAACACCGTCGCCCATGCCATCCGCTCGGCGGCAGGCCTTGGTGTCGCGATGACGACAATCCATGCAGTGGGTGGACTCGTCATGATGGAGGCCGCCGCAAAGGCCGCCGAGAAAATGGAGTTACTGATCCTTGCCGTCACTGTCCTCACTAGCATGGACTCTGACCAACTCTCGGCAACAGGCATCAATGTGGAACCAAAGGAGCAGGTTCTGCGTCTTGCAGGAATCGCTGCAAAGGCAGGCATTGGAGGCATTGTCTGCAGTCCCCTTGAGATCTCGGCAATTCGTGAATCCTTTGATGAAAAACTCCGGATCGTCACTCCAGGTGTCCGTCCCATCTGGGCCGCTGCAGGAGATCAGAAGCGGGTCATGACCCCTGCTGAAGCCGTCGCAGCAGGTTCCGACTGGCTCGTGATCGGCCGCCCGATTACTGCCGCTGAGAATCCCAAGGAAGCTTACGCCAAAGTGGTTGCGGAGCTGAGCTAACAACTTGGTCTATAAAAAATCCTCAACTCCTTTCCCTCCATGAAACTTTCAGGTCTTGAGTCAGTTTTTCGCTCACTCAACGGAGCGAACATACAATATCTGATTGTTGGGGGGGTCGCAGTGAATGCCCATGGTTACGGCCGTAGCACCTACGATGTAGACATCGTTCTCGCGATGGATCCCGTCAATATAATCAGGACTTTCACCGTGCTTGGTGAGGCGGGGTACGCCCCAGTGGTTCCCGTCATACCCGAAGAATTTGCTGACCGGGATTCCCGGGAACGCTGGCGCAGGGAAAAAGGAATGGTTGTTCTACCAATGACCTCCGACCTCCTCCCTGATGCGCCGCTGGATCTTTTTGTGACGGAGCCATTCGTGTTTTCCGAAGAATACGACTCTGCATTGTGGCTGGAACTGGCACCAGGCCTCAGTATCCCCGTGATCCGTCTGGAAACCCTCCTCACCATGAAGAGGTCCTCGGGGCGCCCCAAGGACCTTGCGGATCTTGACGAACTCAACCTACTGTATGGAAAACCCTCGAGCTATGACGAAGAGCAATCGTGAGGACGGGGTCGACTGGAGCCTGACTACTCGGAAGGGTAGCCGACTACGCCAGCACCGCGAGTTCTTGGCCCTACCATTCCGCAGGAAGATGGAACTGCTCGAAGAGCTGTGTGACCGAGCTGGAAAACTCAGTAATCTCTCGGAAATGCGGAAAAAGATCTCTCTTTTAGAAGGCATCGCCCGAGGTGAGAAAGCCGTTCAAGAGGGAAGAACTCTCTCCAACACAGATGCTAGAAAGCGTATGAAACGATGGCTGGCTTAGGGAATGCCTCCCTGAGCATTACCTGGACTGAGCCCGCGCTGGCGGATCTGGATCAGATCGCCGATTACATAGACCTGGATAAGCTCGATGCTGTAAAACGACTGGTCCATAGAGTTTTTGAATCGGTGGAGAGACTCGCTGACTTTCCTGAGTCAGGCTCCTGTCCCAAGGAATTGCGCGGAACCACTTACAGACACCTGGTGATTCCTCCCCTCCGTATTTTTTACCGACTTCAGGGTAACCAAATCTTCATCATCTACGTCATGCGGGGAGAGAGACTCTTTCATCTGGACGAATTAACTGGACGGGCAAAATGATCTTTTTCAGCTGGCTCGAAATCAATCGCCTGGTTACCGCCATAGGCGATGCGAAAGCGGCTTCTGGACACGTCGTCGCCGAGGTTCCGGAAGGTTGACAGCAAAACATCGGGTAATTTTCACTCAACTCTTGATGCCTACTACGCCTCCCGATTCGCTTGCTAACTCTCTGAAGCAGATCTTCGGATTTGATACATTCCGCCCACTTCAGCGGGAGATCATGGAGGAGATTCTTGCAGGCAGGGATGCCTTTGCGCTTCTGCCGACAGGGGGAGGAAAATCTCTCTGCTTTCAGATTCCGGGACTCCTCCTGCCAAGACTTACCGTTGTCGTCTCTCCCCTCATTGCCCTGATGAAGGACCAGGTCGATTCCCTCCATGCGGCGGGCGTGGCGGCGACCTATCTGAACTCTTCGCTCACTGCGGCGGAGTCGAGCGCACGTCTCAGAGGTCTTCATGCCGGCCAATACAAGTTGCTCTACCTTGCCCCGGAGCGCCTGATGCTCTCCGGCGTCCTGGAGGATCTTCAGCGTTGGGGCGTCAGCCTGCTAGCCATCGATGAGGCCCACTGCATCAGTGAGTGGGGCCACGATTTCCGGCCCGAATACAGGCAGATCGCCGCACTACGTAATCTCTTCCCAAAAACACCCCTTCTTGCCCTAACCGCCACCGCGACACCCCGCGTCCGGGAAGATATCGTAACGCAACTCCGGCTTGAGAAGGCTCGCCGCTTTGTGGCCAGCTTCAACCGGCCAAATCTCACCTACCGGGTTGAGGCGAAGTCGAAGTCATACGAAAAAGTTAGATTCTTTATCAAGTCCCGCCGCAGTGAAGCCGGTATTATATACTGCCAGAGCCGCAAAGGGGCCGAAGAACTGGCCAGCAAACTGGCCGACGACGGCATCCCTGCGCTCCCCTACCATGCCGGACTCACCACGAGTGAGCGGGCGAAGAATCAAGAGCTGTTCCTGCGAGATAAGACAAATGTAATTTGCGCCACCATCGCCTTTGGCATGGGGATAAACAAATCGAATGTCCGCTTCGTGATCCATTACGATCTACCTAAAAATATCGAGGGCTACTATCAGGAGACGGGGCGCGCGGGGCGCGACGGTCTTCCCTCCGAGTGCCTCCTGCTTTACAGCTCCGGTGATGCTGTCAAACAGCGCCGCTTTATCGACGAAAAAACCGATCCCGAGGAACGAAGGATCGCGCTTGAGCAACTCCAGCAGATCCTCCACTACGCCGAGGCTGAGCAGTGTAGACGCTCCACTCTCTTGGATTATTTCGGTGAGACAGGTAGCGAGGGAAACTGTGGCGGCTGCGATAACTGCATCCTGCCCCGTGAACCGTATCCCGGCGACGGAGGAACACTCCTCGCTCAGAAATTACTCTCCTGCGTTTTGCGCATCCGGCAGGCGGCTGGGTTCTCTGTCGGCATGGCCCACATCGCCGAAGTCCTGGTCGGAGCGAAAACTGAGAAGATCATCCGCTGGCACCATGATCAACTTTCTACCTACGGCATAGGCAGGGATATCGACCGTCGCCAGTGGCAAGAAATAGGACGCCAACTCCTTCGCATGGGGATCCTACAACAGCAATCAACCAGTAGTGGCTTTGCCACCATCGAATTGAGTTCCGAAGGAATGGCCATCCTGAGAGATCGCCGTCAGATCCGCCTTACCAAACCCATAACGCCAAGCACTGAAGCAACACGGGCTCCCTCAAGGGCGGTAGACCGGGGTGATATCGTCTGCGACGAGCAACTCTTTAACGCGCTCCGAACCCTCCGACGTACACTCGCCGACGAGCGGAACGTGCCCGCCTACGTCATCTTCTCGGATGTGACTCTACGTCTCATGGCCCGAGAGCAGCCAAGCACTCTCGAACTGATGTCCTCGATCAGTGGCATCGGTCAGAAAAAGCTCTCCGAATTCGGCGAGACCTTTATCTCAGCCATCAGGGATCATCTGGCCGAACGTAAATAACCCTCACCAAACGGTACGGGGTGTCGCCACACCCGAAGCATTCTCAAAAAACAGCCCTTTCGTTACCCTTCCATCAGCTTCGGAATAGCCACTTCAAAGGTCTCATTCAGCGAAGAAACCGACCAGCTGTAGGAATTTGCTCCCGTCTTGATGGAAAGGTCAGCCTTGGCCGTAACCTCACCGATCTTTCGGAACGGGACACCTGTGGTGGAGAGTTCTTTCTCCAGAGCAGAAGCATCAGAGGACTTCACCGAGATGACGATACGACCCTGGGTCTCGTTGAAGAGGACGACGTCGGGACGCTGGTCGGCAGAGCCAAGATCGATGGAAGCACCCAGTGAATTGCCGAAACAGGACTCCGCGATCGCCACGCCAAGACCGCCCTCAGAGCAGTCGTGGGCGCTCTGGACAAGCCCCTTGCGGATAACGCCTAGGAGGGCGTTGTGGATGGCGATTTCCTTAGCGAAGTCGAGCGCCGGAGGGGCACCCTCCTTGCGGCCATGAATAGCCAAGAGATAATGGGAAGCACCAAGCTCACTGCCGGTCTCGCCGATCAGGAAGATCTGGTCACCGGCCTCCTTGAAGGCTTGGGTGGTGATGTGGGCGGCATCGGCGATGGTTCCCACCATGGAGATGGTTGGGGTTGGATCGATCGCCCCTGCGGGGCTCTCGTTGTAAAGGCTGACGTTGCCGCCCGTGACCGGTACACCAAATGCACGGCACCCTTCAGAGATTCCCTCCACGGCGGCGCGGAGTTGATAGAAGTTCTCGGGCTTGTGGGGATTACCGAAATTCAGGTTGTCGGTGACGCCGATCGGCACAGCACCGGAGCAGGCAAGATTGCGAGCACACTCTGCGACAGCAATACGCGCTCCGACACCCGGATCGAGTTTGCAATAGATGGCATTGCAGTCGGTAGCGGCCGCCAAGATCTTGTTCGCCTCGCGGACAATGAAGACCGCTGCATCGGAACCCGGAAGAACTGCGGTACCGGTGCGAACCATGTGGTCGTACTGGCGCCAGACCCAGCGCTTGCTGGCGATGCTGGGATGAGCGAGAAGCTTCGGCAGAGCAGTCTCGGGATCAGCTTGGGGCACCGTGGCCAAATCAAGCTGGGCAGGTGGCGTGAACGGAGCGGCCTCGCGGGAATAGAGCGGGCCGTCATCGGCCAGCGCCCGGGCAGGGACATTCACCACGACATCATTCCCGTTGCGGACGCGCATCATGCCGTCGTCGGTGACCTTGCCGATCTCGGCATAGGGCAGATCCCACTTCTCGAAAATCTGTTTCACAATGGCCTCCTGGCCCTTTTTGACGATGACGAGCATGCGCTCCTGAGATTCGCTTAGGAGAACCTCATAGGGGGTCTGACCCTTGGCGCGCTGAGGCACCAGCTGAATATCGATCTCCACACCAGTACCTCCGCGGCTGGCGGTCTCGCAGGTGGAGCAGGTGAGTCCCGCCGCACCCATGTCCTGGATGCCGGCGACGCAATCGGTGGCAAGGAGCTCGAGGCAAGCCTCAAGCAAAAGCTTCTCACGGAAGGGATCGCCGACCTGGACGGCAGGACGATCAGCCTTTGATTCCTCAGTCAGTTCGCGGGAGGCGAAGGCGGCGCCAGCCAGACCGTCACGGCCGGTCTCAGCACCAACATAGAAGACAGGATTTCCCACGCCCTCGGCTGCTCCTCGAGCTATCTGGTCGTGACGCAGGATGCCGAGACAGAAGGCATTCACCAGCGGGTTACCGCTATAGCTCTCATCGAAATAAACCTCACCGGCGATGGTCGGCAGACCGATGCAGTTGCCATAGTGGGCGATGCCGGCGACCACTCCCGCAAAGAGGCGTCGATTGGTCTTGGCCTGCTCCGAGTCCCCCTCGATGGGGCCGAAGCGGAGTGAATCCATGAGGAAAACGGGACGCGCTCCCATGGTGAAGATATCGCGGATGATACCACCGACTCCGGTGGCCGCACCCTGGAATGGCTCGATGGCGCTTGGGTGGTTATGACTCTCGATCTTGAAGGCGACGGCCCATCCATCCCCGATATCGATGACCCCTGCATTTTCCTCGCCCGCCTTGACCAGGACGCTGGGTCCTGTGGTGGGAAACTTCCGGAGCTCGGGTCGGGAGTTCTTGTAGGAGCAGTGCTCGCTCCACATGACCGAGAAGACACCAAGCTCCTCGAAGCTGGGTTCGCGGCCGAGGATGGAAAGAACTTTCTCGTACTCTTCGGGAGAGAGTCCGTGCTTGGCGATAAGTTCTGGCGTGATAGCGGGATTGGACATGAGTGGAAGGCTATTAGACTGAAGACTGAGGACTGTCGGGAAAGTGGACCGTTAGGGTTCAGGCCTTGGCCTTTGTCACGGCCTCGATCATCGACTGGAAGATACCGCGCCCATCAATGCCACCCAGTATCGGATCACAGACGCGCTCCGGGTGGGGCATGAGGCCGAAGACATTCCGGCCGTGGCTACAGATACCGGCGATGTTGCCAAGGGAGCAATTGGGATTGGCTTCGGGAGTCACATTCCCCGAGGCATCGCAGTAGCGGACTAGGATCTGGTTATTGGCCTCGATCTGAGCCAGCGTCTCAGGGTCGGCAAAGTAGTTTCCCTCGCCATGAGCGATCGGGATGTCGAGCACCTGTCCCTGATGAAGCACGGAGGTGAAGGGAGAGTCCGTATTCTCGACACGCAGTTGAAGGCGCTCGCAGCGGAAGAGCAGGCCGTTGTTGCGCATCAGCGTGCCGGGCAGAAGCCCTGCTTCGCAAAGAATCTGGAAGCCATTGCAGATGCCGAGCACCAGAACGCCGGAATCGGCCGCGACACGGACGGCACCCATGATCGGGGAGAATCGCGCGATCGATCCGCAGCGAAGATAATCGCCGTAGGAGAAGCCGCCGGGGAGAACCACGGCATCATATCCGGCAAGTGAAGTTTCCTTGTGCCAGACGATCTCTGCCCGGACGCCGGAGAAAGAAGCAAGCGCAGCCTGGCAGTCGGTGTCGCAGTTGGAACCAGGAAACTGAATGACGGCAACCTTCATGATCGGCGCCATCGTCAGGAAAGAATCTCGAGCTTGTAATCCTCGACCACGGGATTGGAGAGGAGGTCGTGGCAGATCTCGTGGAGTTGTTTCTCGTCGGCACCATCGACCTCGATCTCGATCGATTTCCCGATGCGGACGGAGCGAACTCCCTTGAGGCCAAGATGCTCCATGGCTTGACCGGTAGCGACTCCGGCTGGATCGAGGATGGCAGGTTTTGGCATGACGGTAACGACGGCTTTCATGAGCTAAGGAAAATCGGGCCAACCGGCTAAGCGGACAAGCCAAAATGGAAAAAAGCTCTATTTTTAGAACGTACTGACCGAAACGGCTCTCAAAAAACCCTTGGTTGCTCTCAAAAACCCAAAGGACTCCGGTTGACTTCAGGTGATGCATCCTGAAAGGTAAGTTCATGATTCATATCACGGAGTCGGCGGCGAAACAGCTCAAGGAGCTAGCCTCTGAAAAAGGCAACTCAGGGCTTCGGCTCGCTGTGGAAAAAGGGGGGTGTGCCGGCCTACAATACGCCATGAGTCTGGGTGGCCCCCTGCCGGGTGACGAAGTGACCGAACAGAACGGCGCCGTGGTGGCCATCGATCCGGAGAGCAGCGAACAACTCGATGGCTGCACTATCGACTATGTCGACGAACTCACGGGCGCGGGTTTCCGGGTGATCAACCCGCATGCTTCACGGAGCTGCGGCTGCGGCACCTCGTTCGAGCCGGCACCTCAAGAAAAACCTCTGTAAGCTCAGGAGGGATTTCCCTGTTTTCGGTTGCCACCCATCGAGAGCCTCGCTCTTCTTAAGTGATTCATGTCAGGCAAGCGCTATTACGGATATCAAGGAGGGTCGGGGCACCGCAGAGGAGCCGGAGCGAAGGACGGACTCTTCGGATGGACCGTCTTCATCTTCCTCCTGCTCGGATTCGTCTTTCTCTGCTGGATGGGAAGCTACTACATCTTCGCCAATCCCGAAAAAGCGGCCAATTACCGGTTGCTTATCCGGATGCACAAGATCGAGCCTCCCGTCAGATTTGAGATCACGGGGGCGCCACGTGGTGAATTCCTAAAACCGGGCCAGCTCCTCGAGAGATTCGGATCGATGACCACCTCGGAAATCCGCAGGGCCAATTCGAACCTGCTCCGCCACTTCATCCGCAACTATCATCAGGTTCGCGAACTTGTTCCCTATGCCGTCGGTACCTATCGAGTGCTCGGGACCTTGCCGCTGACGGACGAGACATTCTGCAAACCGGGCTTAGTCGTCCTGCTCCAGGCAGTGGAACAGCCTGAGGTGCTTCTGGAACAACCCTTCACAGCTCAAGAGAAGGACCTACCCGGACTCAAGCGATCTCTGATAACGGGCCAGCAGATCAAACTCGAGAAGCCTCTCGATCTCTCGGCTGTCGTTCATATCGAGCGGCTTTCGGAAAATAAAATCCTGCTGACAACGATGCCTCTGCTCTACGGCACCTATGGTGCGGCCAAGGGTGAGGCCAGCTTTTCACTGGAACCTCCGGAGGGACTGAATCTGGAAGCGGGATTGCCGATTATCTCCCCGGACAACATCGCTAAACTCTCGGGCGGAAAGATCACCGGCGACAAAGGGCTGGAGGGCAAGAATGGAGAAAAACTATCAGGCCACCTAAGCAGAATCGCTGAGGAAATGGCGACGCCCACTCCCGAACCCAGGATTGCGAAGGCTATTCCAGTCAAGCAGTCCCGCTCTGTCGAAGAAGCCACCACCCCGATCGCACGTGCTATTCCCGTGAATGAACCGGCCGTATTACCGGCTATCCCCGTGAGCACGCCGATAGGAGCTGACTCCTCCACAGTAGTACCTAGGGCCATCCCTGTGGGAACACCGCTACCGACACCAACCCCGATCAGCACGCCAGTACCCAATGCATCACCGAAACCAAGCGCCATCCCGTTAGTACCGCTTCCGACAAACGCTGCTACGATGACAGCGACCAACCCACCCGTTGCCACCACTCCTTCAGAAATATGGCCTGTATTTGAGCCTGGGAAAATGCCGCGTGGCCGCCTCGTGGAATCCTCGGATGCGCAAGATATCGCCTCCCGAGGTGTCGGCGGAGAGCGTCATTACCTCAAGGGGCACTTTGCCGTCACAGCCTCGGGCAATGGACGCGCAGTGCTCCGTCCGCAGGGGGCCATCGCCGGAGTTCCTCTTGGGCCTAATGCGAAGGTGCGTGTGATCGTGGATTTCCCTGCAGGTGCGACTCCTCCGGCTGAAGGGAATGTGATTTCCAGAGAAAGCCTTCGACCTTTCCAGATCACCTCTGTGAAACGCGGGGATGACGGCCAAATCAACATCTACGCCCGCGAAATCACGCGAGGGCAGTGACCGAGCGGCCAAGGCCGCGAGGGATAAGTCATGGCCACAGAATGCACAAGAGGCACAGAAAAAAACTCCAGAGAGAGATGGTTTCACCAATCAACGACTCCCCGTCCTTAATGGCTTTCTGAAGCTCTGCTCAAGCAACCAGTCCATCGCACTATTCCATTACTAGATAGGCGTTGATAACTTCGATTCCACCCTTTGAGCTTTTTGTGCTTTTTGTGGCTAAACCTTCTCTGAAACAGCTCTAATCTTGGAGCCTCGCTCCTCTTCATGAACTCAGAACTTCAGGTTTCCCGAACGCCGCTCCTTCAAGTCATCCACCAGGAGATATCCGAGGCCGGCGGCGTTCTCCCGTTCCGCCGGTTCATGGAGCTGGCACTCTATCATCCAGAGTACGGCTACTATGGCTCAGGTCGGGCTAGGGTCGGAAAAGAAGGGGACTTCTTCACAAGCGTCAGCGTCGGTAGCATCTACGGCCGTCTTCTTGCCTCCGTCTGTTGTGATGTCTGGGAGCGCCTAGGTAAACCCTCTGTGTTCACGATTGTCGAGCAGGGAGCCAATGACGGATCGATGGCAGCCGATATTCTGGGTTCCCTCAAAAATGATGATGCGGCTTTCTACAAAGCGGTTCGGTTCATGATCGTGGAGCCCTTTCCCGTGAATCGGGATATTCAGAAACAAAAGTTGGCGGGATTCACAAACGTCACTTGGGAGCGATCCCTGGAAGAGTTGCCGACTTTCACCGGCATCCACCTCTCCAATGAGTTGCTGGATGCCTTCCCTGTGGATTCCGTGCGCTGGAACGGAAGCACCTGGGAGGAGGAATGCGTGGCATGCCATGATGGTGCTCTGGTATGGACCACACGACCGATCCAGGATCCTGAACTTCAGACAGCGGCAACCAACCTGCCGGCTTATCTTACCAAGGGCTTCCGTGCGGAGATCAACCGGGCCATGAACCCTTGGCTCACAACTCTCCATAAGAGGCTAGAGCGCGGGGTCGTCCTCACCGTCGACTACGGTCAGGCGGGAGAGGATCGCTACGCACCCCATCGCGCCGATGGCACCCTGCTTGCATTCAAAAAACACGAACGGTTCAACGATCCTCTGGGCGAACCGGGACTTCGCGATATCACAGCCCAGGTCGATTTCACAGCACTTGCCCGATCGTCACGTGAGGTCGGCTTTGAAATTCTCGGCTACAGCGACCAGCACCACTTTCTTGTGGGTGCAGCCGAACCCTGGCTGCGTTCACTCGGCGATTTCACGGAACGAAGCGATGCGGCAAGACGGGATCTTGGGGCCCTCCAAGCACTCCTCAACCCCGGATCGATGGGTATGCAGTTCAAGGCAATTGCTCTTGGGAAAGATTTCCCTGCAGAGCCTCCCCTCGGCTGCTTCAAGTATCAGCGCCCGGGGATCGGCGTACTTTGAACTGAATGTATCGCGCGGAGGCGCAGAGGCGCGGAGTGGAATAAAAGAGGGCTATCCCGTTCATCCCCTTGGCTAGCCCGGCCATTGATTCGCAGCCGTTACGGTTGAGGGAGATTTATTTAGAGGTTGATAATTTTTTATCCAGGATCTCGCCCAGATGTTCCTGTAGCATGGGATTCTCCAGGCGCTCGAGAACTGTCCCGAAGAACCCCCTCACAATGAGCTGGGCCGCCTGCTTGGGGGCGATTCCGCGGGCCATCATGTAGAAGAGTTCGTCCTCATTCAGTTCGCCGGACGTCGCGCCGTGGGTGCAACGAACATTATCAGCTAGGATTTCGAGACCAGGCATGGAGTTGGCCTCGGCCTCGTCGCTGAGCATCAAATTGCGAACTTTCTGGTAAGCATCCGTCTCGTGGGCGTGCTCCTCGACCTTGATCAGACCCGCAAAAATGGTGCGCGAGGAATCGGCCAGGGCATTATGGTAGAGCAGATCGCTTGTGGCACGAGGAGCGAAATGATCCTGGAAGGTTCGCTGGTCGATCTCCCGGTTTTCGCTTGCGGGGTTGATCGAGAGCATGACGCTACGCGATCCCTCACCCATCAGATGACTGTCGCTCTCTCCGCGGACGTATGCACCTCCGAGATTCATCTGAAGGGCTGTGGAAACACCCTCCTTCCCCACCTCGGTGGTATTGATGTGAAAGGCGGTCACCTTGTCACTCCACTCCTGGACGGCGACATAATGCAGCTTCGCATTTGTTTCGACTGTGAGGTCGTTGACCGCGATGGCAAGGGAACGTTCATCACGGGACGACACAAAGTGGTCAATAACCGTGGCAGAGGCTCCCTCCCCAAGTACGATAAGAGTGTGGGGAAAGATGGTGGCATTCTCCCCCTCGAGCCAGTGCCAGATCTCGATCGGGCGCTCGACAACGACTCCCTTGGGAACATAGACGAAAGCCCCAGAGCGTAGATGGGCTCGATGAAGGGCGGCGAATTTCTTCGAACCGAGACGCACATTGGAGGTCATGAAGCTCTTGCGGAAGAGTTCCTCGTGATTCTTGGCGGCTTCCTCAAGCGGCAGGAGAAGCACCCCGGCAGGTAATCCCACCTGATCGTTATGGATGAGAACTTCATTCGCGAAGATGAGCTTCGCGGCGAGGTTAGTGAGCGCCGAGGAACGGGTGATAAGTGACGCCACGTCCTGGACGGGTACGGCGACATGGAAATCGGAAAGATCGATCGCCTTCAGATTGGCAAAGCGCCACGGTTCGTCGGTTCGCTTTGGCTGGGGCAGCGATTGAAAAAGCTCCCAGGCCTCATTCTGATCCTTACTGAACCATTCGGGCCAATTGGTAGAGTTGCCGGTCTCGGAGGGAGAGGTTGTGGTGATGCTGATGCTCATCCGACGGATCCTTCCATCTCGAGATCGATAAGACGCTTCAGCTCGACCGAGTATTCCATCGGGAACTGCTGGACGAGATCGTTCACAAAACCATTCACTGCAAGACTCATAGCGGCCGCCTCGCTCAGACCGCGCTGCTGCATGTAGAAGATCTGCTCAGCGCTGATCTGGCTGACGCTAGCCTCGTGCTGAACGGCATTTCCCTGGCCGCGCACGCTGATAGCAGGATACGTATCTGTACGGCTGTGGCTATTGATAAGCAGGGCGTCGCACTCGGTATTGTTCTTACACCCTTTCAGATGCTTCGGGACATGGACCATGCCACGGTAGGTAGAGCGGCCTGTTCCGAGACTGATCGACTTGGAGATGATATTGCTGGTCGTGTTATCGGCCGCATGGATCATCTTGGCACCGGTGTCCTGGTGCTGACCATCACCGGCCAGAGCAATCGAGACGACCTCGCCACGTGCGCCCTTCCCCTTCATCACGACTCCGGGATACTTCATGGTGAGCCGGGAGCCGATGTTGCAATCAATCCACTTTACCTCGGCATCTTCATGGGCGATGCCTCGCTTGGTCACGAGGTTAAAGACATTCGAACTCCAGTTCTGGACGGTAATGTACTGGATCTTGGCTCCCTTCATGGCGACAAGCTCTACGACGGCACTGTGCAGCGTGGCCGTCTCGAACTTCGGCGCGGTGCAGCCCTCCATGTAGGTGAGCTCAGCCCCCTCGTCGACGATGATCAAGGTTCTCTCGAACTGGCCGAAGTTCTGTGCGTTGATTCGGAAGTAGGCCTGGAGCGGGTGCTTCACTTTCACTCCTGGCGGCACATAGATGAAGCTGCCACCGCTGAAGACTGCGGAGTTCAACGCGGAGAACTTGTTGTCACCGCTCGGGATTACCTTACCGAACCACTTCTTGAAGATCTCGGGATGCTCTTTCAGCCCCTCGGAGGAACCGACAAAGATAACGCCCTGTTCCCCGACCGCGGCCTTGATATTCGAGTAGGCTGCCTCGCTGTCGAACTGGGCCTCTACACCGGAGAGGAACTTGCGCTCCTGCTCGGGAATACCAAGTCGCTCGAAGGTCCTCTTAATGTCATCAGGCACCTCGTCCCAGGTCCGCTTGGGAACCTGTCCCTGCGAGAGGTAATAGCGGATATTCTCAAAGACAATGCTCTCCAGGTCCTTGGTAGCCCAATGAGTCGGCATCGGCTTCTCGAGGAACTTGCGGTAACCCTCCTTGCGGAAAGCACGGACCCAGTCAGGGTCGCCCTTCACGTCGCTGATGTAGTCGATCGTCGCCTCGGTCAGTCCGACGCCCGCATCAAAGGCGTAGTCCATCTCGTAGCGGAAATCGCCGACGGAACGGTCAATATCGATGTCTGGTTTGGTCTCGGTGCTCATAGAAAAGGTAGGTTAGGCTGAAGTCTGTTAGACTGTTAGGTTCTGAGTCTTGGGTCTGATAGGTTCTGGCTAATAGTCTGATAGGCTAAACTGCTAATGCCCTTTTAGGCGGCCCTGGTGCCAGATTCCCCAAATTCTTTCTCGACCCAGTCGTAGCCTTGGGCTTCGAGCTTGAGGGCAAGATCCTTGTCACCGCTGTGGATGATGCGCCCCTCCGACATGACATGCACCTTGTCGGGAACGATGTAGTCGAGCAGACGCTGGTAATGGGTGATGACAAGCATGCCGATATTCGGACCACGGAGGGCGTTTACGCCTGCGGAGACGATCTTGAGTGCGTCGATGTCGAGCCCACTGTCGGTCTCGTCGAGCACGGCATACGAGGGTTCAAGCATCGCCATCTGGAGAATTTCGCAGCGCTTCTTCTCACCGCCGGAGAAGCCTTCGTTCACCGAGCGGGAAGTGAAGTTTCGGGGCACGCTCAGGGCATCCATCTTGGCATAGAGCTTGGCATAGTAGTCGGTCGCTTCCAGCTCCTCCCCCTCGGGAAGGCGGGCCTGAAGGGCCGCGCGGATGAAGTTGGCAATAGTGACCCCAGGAATCTCCATCGGATACTGAAAGGCGAGGAAGAGACCGAGACGGGCGCGGACATCAGGCTCGAGTCCTAGAATGCTCTCACCATCCAGCAGGACATCACCCGAGGTCACCGTGTAATCGGGATGTCCCGCCATGATTTTGGCAAGGGTGCTCTTGCCAGCGCCGTTCTTGCCCATGATGGCGTGGACTTCTCCCTTGGGGATATCGAGCGTGAGGCCCTTGAGGATCGGCTTATCGCCGATGGAGGCGTGCAAGTCTCGGATGGAAAGTGACGAAGAGGAATTGGCGGACATTGGCGGTTACTGGGTTAATGGTTTGTCGTTGGAATTAGTGAGAGAATGGGATTTTGACTTAAAATGATTCGCGTTTTTGGAAGATGTTCCGCACTCGGCGCAGAGTCCCCGGAGCGTGACATCGTGCTGGGTGACCAAGAATCCGGAGGGGAGTTTCCATCCCTTCTCGCGGCTTTGGGAAAATCCGATGTCGGAGACATGACCGCATTTCGTGCAGTGGAAGTGACCATGCTCCTGGAGATTCGCACAAAATCGGGTTGGCTCACGGTCGACATGGACGGCCTTCACCAAACCGCTTCCAACCATCGTTTCAAGGCAGTTATAGACTGTGGCCAGAGAGATGGAGGGCATTTGCTTCTGAGCCCGGATAAAGACCTCCGTGGCCGTCGGATGATCCCGCTTGTTCATGAGCACCTCATAGACCTGACGCCGCTGAGGCGTAAGGCGCAGACCTCCCAGTACCATGGCCGAAGCATAGTTCACCATCGCGCTTTCGTTGGCTGCAATGGCTGTCGGTTTCTTCATGAGATGGAGTCTCAAGTTAACACCAAACAGAACTCATTCAAGATCAATCAAGAACTATTCTAAATAAAGAATGTGTCTTGAGGATTATTGGAGGGGGATTCTACCGGATGAACCCGTGCGATTGACCTGACATCAGGATCAGGCAGAGCAGATTGATTGAGTCTTCGTAATACTCCTCCTTGCTACCCAGTGCATAGCGCTCAACCTTTGCTTTCCAAGACTCCATGCCCAAGGCCATCGCGGCCACTCCTGTCGGAGAAATGAAGCAAGCTGTGCTAAAGTCGCTCTTGTGAACGGGCTTCCCGTCCAGCCGGTAACCTGCCCTGAACTGCTCGGGATCTTTCACGCTCATCAGGGCCCACTGCATGAAGCGTCCCAGAACCTCCTTGGCACGATCATCTCCTTTGTCACGGCAGGCAAGAGCCGCCCAACCGATTCTCCAAGGCACTCTGCAGGCATTGTAGTAGAAGTCGCCATCATGGCGCCCCTCCAGGAAGCCGGGCCGAGCAGGAACCCAACATCCGTTTTTTTGAACTGCAAAATCAGGAATGAGGCCTGTCGTTTTGATCCCAGCTTGTAATTTCCCAAGCTGCAACTCCGTGAGAATTTCATAGGAACGATCCTCCACCTTCTTCCAGAGAGGATCGCCCGTTACTTTACCGAAGGCTCGGAAATGAGTCGGCATGAAGTCGGAAGGGCGCGTCTGACCGGGAGCATCGTTCCAATCGCCCAGGCGCAGTGAACAATCGGGTCGCACCAATGAGACTCCGATGGCCGCGATCAGACTCTTGGCTTCCGCCCGATAAACCTCATCCCCCCACCGTGCATGAGCCAACAACAGGGCATAGGCGATATCGAGTTCCCCATCGGTGGAGCAATCGTTTTTCCCAGGCCTTTCATGAGGCGGGATCTTCCAGCACATGAAGGCGGGATTGATCGACGAGGGGAAGCGCTTCCTAAATCTATTGAGCCCATCAAAGTATTTTTTTGATTCGGAATCGGTGTCGGCCAGGAGTGCGGTGATCAGCATTCCATAGCCGATCGCCTCCGAGACAGTCGTCCCCTTCCCGTCATAGTTGACCTTCCAATCTCCGGGGAACCGCACGGAGGGCTTCAGGTATTTTTGCTTCCAGTAGGAATAATAATCAGAAGGAGCCTTGAGAAGTGGGCCGCTTGCGGCGGAGACATCGCCCGCATTGAGTGGATGAACTGTGGAGACAGCCATCCCCGCCAGTACGAGTAACAAAACAACCTTGAGGGTGTAGGAATGAAGGTTCACGGGCTCTCGGCAAGTTGCTCCAGCAGGCGCGGGCGGCTATCGGGCAGCTTATGCGCGACGGATGCCAGGGATCGATGAGCGGGAACAGAGGGATCATGGATGCCGAGAGACTTTGCCAATTCGGTCTCGAAATGGGCAACAGCACGGCGAGTCGGTGCCTGCGCGCGCAGGAATCCCCAGGCGCGTTCCAACAAGGCAAAAACTTCGGGAACCGGATGCATCGGTTCGGTGAAAAGATCACAGAGTTCGGAGAAGTAGGACGCTGAAAGGATAGTGGAATAGGTCGCAGGAAGAAGAGCCTCCGTCTCGACCACTACCTCGCTGAGAGTGTGAAGATCGCCGTTCTTGGGAGATTTAAAGGTAATTCCAGCGACGGTGAAGAGCTCCAACCTCCCGGAAAATGGGCCTCCCGGCTTCGTGGCACTGCGGGCCGTTGTCTTCACCTTGCCATGCCGGTCGGTTAACCAGATCACGACGAGACTATTCTCGGAGAATTTATACCGTCGCAGCAGAATGGCGCGCGCCTCTTCCATAGCTCAACTTCCCATTCCTAATTCCCAACTACCCGCCCAACTCATCGTCCATCGCCTGGAGAAGACACTCCTGAATGAATGCGTAGAAGTTCACCTGCATCAAGGCCAGGCCGCGCTCGGTCTCGAGATCAGAGGGCGTTTTTTCAGAAAGATCCTCTTCGGTGAACCGATGCTCCTCGGCAAGGGCCAGGCGGAGGGCGTTCAGCGTCGTCAACCAGGCATCCGAGTGATCGGTAGGAATCTCCAAGGTCCACGAAGGAATCTTCCCTTTCCGCTGAGTCATGCAAGCAAGGTCCTCAGACACCACGGCCCGCTCCAGATCAAAGTGATGCCGCAGGCCCGGCTGCACATGATCCTGCCAATCAAGACGTAGATCCTCAAGATTCTCAAGATCCTCACTTCCGCAGGGCGAGGGCAATAGGCGTGAACTCCCCTCGGGGTAGCGCTCCCAGGGGTCCATCGCAACTGCCTGCAGTAATTCGCCCAGCAAAGGATGGATCCTGCTAAAGCGGAAATTTCCGTTTTTTGAGCGTTCGAAGATCATCGGCTTTAGTCCCTCAAGGTGACTCAGGAAGACTTCTCGAGAGTCGCCAGCAGGAGGAAGGAGTGGAGCTGCTGCACATAGTGCTCCGCCTGTTCCCTGCCGCCGCCCCAGACAACTGAGCGCCCCTTGGTATGGACTTCCATCATGTGCCTCTCGGAGCGCTCTCGCGTCCATCCGAAGATCCGGCGGAAGACCATCGCGACATAGCTCATGAGATTCACGGGATCGTTGTGCACCACGACAAGCCAGGGGAGATCAAGATTCTCGGAGAGCTCGGCTTGGGGGGCCTCAAGAAGCCCCGGTTGGTTCATTCCCTGCATGGCTGAGTCACGGGCATGATATGCTCTGGACTAGGAAGGTCTCTTGACGCCCCTATCCCATCAATCAGGAAGCGGGAGATGTCCCGGCCATCCAGACCGGCGCCGATTCCCTCCTGCAAAAGGTACGAGGTGATCATTACCCTCGGCGGAAGATGAAACAGATTGGCCCGCAGAGCATGAGTAATCGCGAGATGCCCGGGTGAGTTCCCCGCCGAGACGGCTGTACGATAGCGCTCGATCAAACGGTCACCACGCGGAGCCAGTAACCCGAGCAAAAGCCTCTTTCCTTCGTCACGGCTCGTCAGTCGAACGGACGAGGGGAGCGCCTGATCCAATGTGCAATCCAGAGCCGTGAGCTCGAAACTCCCTCCTTCGGCAGCCAAGGCGATGACCTTTAGAAGTGTCGGATGGAGGATCGGGGTGAAGAGGGATGCATTCCAGTTCAGCACCGAGGAGGCTACCGGCCCCCGGATTGAAAGGGTCACCTCACCCAAGGCATCGAGAAAGGGATTGCAGAGCTCGGCGGCACGGGCAACAACGGCGTAATCCCCCGTATCGGGAATTTCCTCGCGCTGAACGGCAGCCTCTCTCATGAGCCGAACGCTAGCATACCTCCCGAACTGCAGCCTCTAAAATTTCCTCCTGTCGGGCATGCATGATTGTCCGCTCTTGCACGCTCAGATCATCGTAGCCCAGTAGGTGAAGAAGGCCATGGATGGCGCACAGGGCCACCTCGTGGTCTGCAGGGTGACTAAACTTGCGGGCATTGGCCGCCGCGATCGGCACGCCAATCAGGATCTCTCCGTGCTCGAAGGTGATGACATCAGTCGGTGTCGGGTCATCGAGGAACTCCCCGTGCACCTTGGCGATTGCACTCTCACCCAGGAGTGTGATCTCCACCTCGGGAGGAAGTTGTATCCCCTTGTGCCGAGGCTTGGCGACACAGAGAGGCAACGCTGCCTCCACGATTTTGCGGATTAAAGGGAGATCTACTCTTAAGGATGGGGAACGCTGGCGGTTGGCCCAAAGTAGAGCGATTGGTTTCATGGCGTTTTTAAAAGAACACTCACCCCCCGGCGGCAACGGAAAGGAGTTCTAGTTTGTCACCCGTCACAATCCTGACCCTCTCCCACTCCGATCGAAGCAATGCGTGGCCATTGTATTCCACCAGGATCAGCAACGGATTCAGGCCAAGTTCAACCAAGAGACCCTCCAAACTCTCGGCCCTAGTCTCCTTCTGTTCCCCATTGACAATGATCACGGTCATGCGGCGCTCGTCGTGAGGATCGCGGCATCCCAATCTTTCCAGACCGGCTCCAGGCCACGCGTCGTCAACATGGCGGCGACCTCGGCAGGGGTACGGTCATCGCTGATGGAGAACTGCTCAGTGGCGGAGGTACTTCCACAAGTTGCCTCAACCATCTTCCCTTTTATTGTCTGATGGAGCTGATCAGCCCCCTGTCCGGTGTAGCCGCCCGGTTCAGTATGACTTCCCGCACTCATCATCGTGATACCAAGAGGTGCCAGAGCATCGCGCAAGAAAGCGGGTTCACGCGTGCTCAGAATGATGCCGATCTGCGGAAAGGTCAGACGGAGGGCGCAAATGAGCTGGGTGAGGTCGCGATCGTCGAAGGAAAATTTCGGCTCGAAGGATCCGGCCGCGGGACGGAGTCGCGGAAGACTCACCGTGATCTGGGAAGTCCAGCAGACACGCTGAAGATGGAGCAGATGAGCCGCCAGGGCCGTGGCCTCGCCGCGCCATTCCGAGAGACCGAACAGCACTCCGATGCCAAGCCTGCGGAATCCTGCGGCATGGGCCCGCTCCGGAGCATCCAGACGCCAGTCGTAATCTTTCTTGGGCCCCGCGGTGTGGAGCTCCGGGTACACCGAGCGGTCATAGGTCTCCTGGTAGACAACAAGGCCTTCGGCTCCCGCCGCTACGAGTGGTAGATACTCCTCGGTCTCCATCGGAGCCACTTCGAGCGAAAGGCTTGGGATCTCTCCGGAAAGGCGTTCGAGGCATTTTTGAAGATAACCTCCCGAAACAAACTTGGGATGTTCGCCGGCAACAAGCAGTACGTTGCGGAATCCCTCAGCGGCAAGATGACGCGCCTCTGCGGCGACCTGCTCGATCTCGAGGGTCACGCGAAGGATGGCATTATCCCGGGAAAAACCGCAATAGGCGCAGGAATTGATACACTCGTTGGAGAGATAGAGGGGGGCGAACATCCGCATCGTCCGTCCAAAATGCCGGCGCGTGACTGAAGCCGAGCGACGGGCAAGTTCCTCCAACTCCTTGTCGCTACAAGGTTCCAGCAAACGACGAAAGGCCCTCAGTTCCGTAGGCGGAGAGGCCAGAACCGAATCGATCTGTGTGGAGAATCCCATGAAATGAAAATTATGAAGGCTGAGGGATGAAGTATGAAGAATAACCCGATGACTACTTCAAACGGAAGTCACTGAAGACTTTTCTATTATTCATCATTCAGACTTTATAGTTTTAGTCGCTGCCAAGCGGCCGAGTTGACCGAGTTCCTCCATCTCGATCGCGGTGGGTGCCCTCCCCTCGGCACGCCAGGAATCATCGAGCTCTGCAACCCGGCAGATACGGCCGTTTTTCCAGACCAGTGATTCGGGAAAGCAGGGCCCAACTTTCAAGGGATCGCTCCAGAGATGGATAGCAAGTGTTCTTTCTGGATGTAGCGCCGCCGCAAGATGCATTGGCCCACTATCAGAACTGACGATGAAGGAGGCTCCGCGAAGAATGGCCGTGAGCTCCAGAAGGTCGGTACGATTGCTCCAGTCCTCGACGTTTTCAGGCCATGCACTGCCAGAATCTCCCCTCCCTACGATCACGAGACGCATAGGAGAAGTGCCTGTAGCAAAGGACCTGATCATTTCCGAGGTGAGACTCTTTCCCTTACCACGGGAATAAGGATGTATTACTACATACGGTTGCTCCGGGGAAAATCCCTCCGGCAGTCGTCCCTCCGGCAGTTCGAATTCGGGACGCGCGGGACGCGGTATCCCCAGAAGATCAAGCACGGAGAGATACCGCCTCACGGCATGATCAGCATGGTCGACGATTGCCCGTTCGCCATGGAGCAGACGCGCTCCCTCGCGAGCATCAGAGAGCCCCACGATGCGCGGGGCTCCAGAAAGTCGTGCAAACAAGGCGCTCCGCAGCAATCCCTGGAGATCGATCGCCAGATCAGGCTTCCAATCGGACAAGGTCTTCAGCCAAGCCAACGAACGGAGCCATCCTCCCGGCCCACGGAATTTATCACGGGGAAAAAGCACTGTTCCGGAGACCCCCGGATGATGCTCCACCAGGGAGCGCCATGCCGGGTGAATGAGCCAACGCAACTCGGCTTCAGGCCAGTGACGATGGATAGCCGAGACAACAGGAAGAGATTGAATGACATCGCCAAGTGAGCTCGGCTTCACCAGTAGGATGCGCCCCGGGGCTTTCATGATCTCCTTCATGTTGCGCATTATGCTGCAGTATGGAGCCTCTCGGCCAGCAGGCTTGGAAGTCCCGCCTCTAGGACAGCCCTGCTTGCGGACTCGACATCATACTCCACGCGGCGGAGCCAGAGACCTCCGCTCTCTTCGTCGTGGATCATGTAGGCAGCCCTCCAGTCGCCGTCACGGGGCTGGCCCACAGACCCCGCATTAATCAGCAGCTTGGGTGACCTGGGAAGTTCCACGCCGTCACTATTTTCAAAGAGCAGCATCTCGCCAATCCCTTGTCCGAAAACCTGGGGAACATGGGTGTGGCCGATGAAGCAGAGTGGGGTCCGTTGACAGACCATACTCATTTCAGCCTCAGAAACTGTCCGGACATATCCCCAAGACTCCGGCGAATCGAGTGTCGCATGGACAAGAGTCGATTTTCTGATCTGCCGTTGCAGACGAAGGGAGCCAAGCCAGGCCTTCTGATCGGCGTCCAAGACTCTTCTCGTCCATTCCAGGGAGATCGCTGCTGAGGGACTGAACCCCTCAAGGGAATCCTCTCCGGCAGCGGCCTTGTCATGATTCCCAAGCACACAGGCCCCGGTGAGATTCCTCACGATCTCGAGGCACTCGCCGGGATTTGCGTTGTAACCCACGATATCCCCCAGGCAATGGAACTCGGTGCACCCGTACTCCCGCGCATCGGCAAGCACGGCCTCCAGCGCCTGCAGATTGGCATGGATGTCACCTAGGATCGCACAGCGCATTCAGCGAGGAGGTGAAGAATCTGTTGCGCCCACCCCTTTTGCTCCTTCGTCGGGGATGCGCTGATCAGCGGGAATCTTCAGTTTGATCTCCAGCTTGCGGATCTTAGTAAGAAGAGAGGGCATCCATTGTTTTTTTCCCTGGTGATAAAGGGTCAGGAGTCTGTCGTATGCGTCGCGTTCCCTGCCGGGAACTTTTTCCAGCTCATAAGCTGCAAAACGCCCGATATAGGAAGGCGCATCCGAAAAGGAAGCCGCCTTGGCAAAGGCATCGGCCGCAGCACTATGATCCTCCGCCTTGTCGCGTAGCAGGATTCCGAGACGCTCATAGAGAAGATAGTTGTCGGGATTATTGCGGATACCCCGCTCCAGGAAATCGCGGCCAAGATCGATGTATTGGCGACGCGCCCTCTCACGCAGCACCTCGCTCTGCTGCTTGGTATCGTTAAGGGCAGCGATGCTGGCATTCCAGGCCATGTGCCAGGCGGCGATATCCCAGTAGAGAAGCGTGTGGGGTTGGAGGGTGGTGACCGTATTGAACAGCCCCGCCATACGCCCCCACTCTGTCTTTTCCCAGGCGGAATGCGCATCGATCCAGAGAAAGGCGGCTAGTGGCGCCCGGAATCCGCTCAATGCGGCCAGGAATCCCGACTGACCGATCTGTTCGCGGAGAGTAAGATTCATCGGGATCGTCCGGAAATGGGCTGCTTGGGACTCGCGTTGAAGTTTTCCTTGCCACGGCAGAAGAACGGCCCCCACGACAGCCAGCATCAGGATGGCGATGAGATTCCGGCGGAGCAATGACAGGCCTGACATAGGGCGAGTTGATCTTAGAACTTGCTTAGAGCTCCCTGCTCTCAAAGACAAAACAGGCGACAGCATAATAAACGGACGTGTAGACCGCCCCGAGCGCGATTGTCTGCCAGAAGATGCCCATCGGCAGGGCCGTTCCTGCCACAATATCATCGCTAAGGTTGAAGGCCTGAAGGTCAGGAAAGAGAAGGGCCACGAAGGCGGTGAAGATCCGCGTCCACCAATGGATACCGATACCACTCATCCAGTATTCCCGGGCCGTCACCTGGAGATGACCGATGAAATAAGCGGACGTCGAAACAAGGATCGCAAAGATCCCCGAGGTGGCAAACGTCGAGATGAGAAGAGTCAGGGAAGAGAGTAGAATTCCCTTCATGAGCAGGATTGCCATAGCCGGGATGAGGTCCCAGCTGAAGGCGGCTTTTTTGATTTCGGCGAGAGCGGCAACTAGTTCCTGAGGCGATCCCGCAAGAGAAATGCGGGTCTCCGCAAGAGCCATGTTCTCACGCAGGAAGAGGACACTCAGGAAAAGCAGCCCCATGATAAGCGTCGACACAGTCAGGAGGAGGATGACCCCTAGGAGCTTGCCCAGGAGGTACTCATAGCGTGGCACCGGCTTGGAGAGGATGGTGAAGATTGTACGGTCTTCCAAATCTCGAGGCAGCAGAGTGGCCGTTGCCAAGATGGAAAGTAAACTCAGGAAGACGGACATGGCTCCGAGCGAGACATCCTTGAGCATCTGGAACTCCTCCTGAAAGGAGAACTTGGCCAGGAAGGCAGAATTGCCGATCACGATGAGGCCGAAGATCAGCAGGAAATAGAAGACCTTCTGGCGGACAAGTTCCGTAAAGGTATTCCTTCCAATCGCCTGGATCCGAGTAGGGGTAAGAAATACTCCGTTCATGACTTCGATTGTTTTCTTTTCTTGCAGACGGGAAAGCGGGATCCGACATCCTTGCCGGCGATCGCACCGGCAATCTGATCGCGCTTCCGACCATGAGCGATTATTGTCTCGATTCCGGCGTCCACGGCGGATTGCACAGCCTGAAGTTTGGCCTGCATCCCGCCGGTGGAGTGCTTCCCCTTGTCGGGTGTCACATGGCGGAATGCATCGCGAATCTCCGTCACAACAGGAATGCGCTGCAGCTTAGAAGAGAGCTTTAAAGAGGTCTTCAAGGAAGTCTTCAAGGAAGTCTTCGAGGAAGTCATGGAGGCAGGCGATGAGCTGGCCATCAGACCATCCGCGCTGGTGAGCAGGATCAGGAGGCGTGCCTTCACCAACTGGGCAACTTCCGAGGAGAGGCGGTCATTGTCACCGAAGCGGAGCTCTTCCACGGCGACAGAGTCATTCTCGTTGATGATTGGAACCACTCCCGGAGACTGCAGTAGCTTGGAAAGTGTGATACTCGCATTGCGCCTGCGACCCGCGTCGAAAATATCGTCGTGCGTCAGCAGAAGTTGGGCGGGGCGCAGTCCATGCCTGCCGAGATGGCGGGAATAGGCCGTCATCAGAACCGGTTGACCCACTGCCGCGCAGGCCTGCTTTCCGGCAAGATCCGAGGGGCGTTTTTTTAATCCAAGGGCATCGACCCCAGCCGCGACCGCGGCGCTGGAGACCACGATGACGGGGATTCCCTGCTTCACAAGTCGGGCGATTTCCCCGCAGAGGTTGCGGAACTGGATTGGATCCAAAGAGCATCCCCCCTCGCGGGCGAGGATTCCGGTACCGAACTTCAGGACGACGGGACGCTTTTTCATGGGATACGGGTTATTGTGGCTTAGAAGCCATCATCAGTTCCAGAAATCCCGCCTCCAGGGCGAGCCCCTCCTGAATGCCACGCTCCAGACTGCTTCGGAGCTTTTCCACGGCATCAAGAGAGCGGATCAGTCTTCGGGATTCCTCCAAGGCCGCGGAGTCTCCCTCATGATGGGCATGGATCTTACGGAGCATACTACCGAAATAATCGGCTACTACTCCGAGTAAGAGTGAACGCTCCTGCAGGACCTCAGCCTCGGAGCTTGCCTTGAGAACCTCCTCTCGATTCTCCCAGTCTCCCTCGGTGGTCTTTCCGAAGTGAGCCTTCTCCGCCGCCAGCTCCTCCTTGGTTCTCTCGGCGGCTTCTTCGCGCACCTCTTCGATAAGGTCACGGAACACCCGTGTGAGGCCGAAGGCGGCCGTCGCATCGGTTTTCGATCCAGGCCCGAAGAACTCAGTTAATTTCCTCGCGAGACGTTCCTCCCTAGCTCCCACCGCACGGGGAGTGGATGAATGCAGGACCACGGAGATACAGCGGGAGCGAATCGTCTCCAGCAGAGCCTCTGGGAGTTCCGTCGTGAGGATCAGGAGGGTCCCGTCGGGCGGTTCTTCTAGCGTCTTCAGGAATGCATTTGCGGCTTGGGGCATGAGTCGATCCGCATCGCGCACCACGGCCACCTTACGGGAGCCCCGCTCTGGCTTGCGGTGGATCGCATGCTCTAGTTCCCTCACCTGCTCGGTGAGGAGTTTGCGGGATTTGGATTCCGGTTCGATAGCATGGAAGTCGGGATCCTTCTCCACCGCGATTTCGCCTGAACCCAGAAAAAGAGCGGCTAGCTCATTGCCAAACTCCTGAACCCCGGATCCGGAGGATCCCGAGATCAGATAGGCATGACCTAGGTGCCCCTCCGCAAGGGCCTTCTCCAGCAGACGGAAGGCTTCTGCTCTAGTGAATGCCATGAACCCCTCCCTGAATCTGAAAACGCTCCATCAGAACATTCTTGATGGATAACTCCACACTCTCCTCATCCAATGAGGCATCGATCAGGGCAAAGCGTCCGGAATGCTCCGCAACCAGCTTGAGATAACCCTGTCGTACTGCTTCGTAGAATGATTCGTTCTCCTGCTCCATACGGTCGGAGGGTCCCTTCCGAGCGGAGGCGCGACGACGCCCCTCGGCGGCATCCAGATCCAGCAGAAAGGTCAGATCGGGAAGCGTCTCTCCCACCGCAAATTCATTGATAACCCTTACCTCACTCGCATCGAGAGCCCGAGCCACCCCCTGATAGACCGTTGTGGAATCCAGGAACCGATCGCAGAGGACAACGGCTCCACGAGCAAGAGCCGGTCGAATGATTTCTCTCACTAACTGGGCGCGACTGGCGGCAAAGAGGAGTAACTCAGCCTCAGGCGTCATCGCTCCGGCAGACTCGTCATACTGCAGAAGATTTCGGATCGACTCGCCGATGGGAGTGCCGCCCGGCTCCCTCAGGACGACGACCTCTCGTTTCAGAGAGAGAAGAAAGTCCGCCAAACGGCGAATCTGGGTGGATTTGCCACACCCCTCCGAACCCTCGAATGTGATGAAAAGCCCAGCTTGTGCCATGAATCTCCTTACCATAGCGCTTCAGCGAGTCCATTGAAGCGTTAAAAAGTCCTTAAATCCCCTAGCTTCTACATCCGCTCGGGGACACCGATACCCAGCAGCGAAAGGCCAGATTTCAGTAGTTCTGCCGTGATTCCAGCCAACGCCAGTCTGGAAGAGCGCACTGGATCCTCCGATTTTAGGATTGGACACGCCTCATAGAAGCTGTGGAAGGCATTCGCTACTTCGTAGAGATAGAGGCAGAGAAGGTTCGGACGCTGGTCATCCAGAACGGCGTGCAGCACCTCTCCGAACTTGAGGATCTGGAGAGCGAGGGCACGCTCAGCCGAGTCGGCAATGACAATGGGAGCTGACTCCAAGGAGATCCCCTCGGCCTCTGCCTTCCTGAAGATAGAGCGGATGCGGACGTAGGCATTCTGAAGGTAGGGGGCGGTATTCCCCTGGAAGGAGAGCATCTTCTCCCAGGAGAAGACATAGTCGGTAAGCCGGTGCTGCATCAGGTCGGCATATTTCACGGCACCGAGGCCGATAAGGCGGGCGATCTCCTCCTGCTCGGCCTTCGGAAGATCGGGGTTCTTCTCTACAACGACCGCGAGGGCACGCTCCATCGCCTCGTGAAGCAGTCCCCCCAGTTCGACATTCTCGCCGGAGCGGGTCTTCATCATCTTGCGGTCCTGCCCTAGAATACTGCCAAAAGCGATGTGACGGAGGTCGGTGGTGATACCCATCCTGCGCCCTGCCGCAAAGACCTGCTCGAAATGAAGCTGCTGCGGTGCTCCCGTGACATACCATATGGCATCGGGCTTCCAGCGCTGCTCCCGGTACTCGAGGGTGGCCAGATCAGTAGTGCCGTAGAGGAAGCCTCCGTCACTCTTGCGTATCAGACACGGCTTCTCCTCCAGTGCGGGAATATCGGGGAAGAAAATACAGACGGCTCCTTCGCTGACTTGTGCGATGCCCCCTGCAAGCAAGCGGTCCACCAAGGGAGCGAGTGCATCGTTGTAGAAGCTCTCTCCGAGACGCTCGTCGAAGGTGATGTCGAGGAGTCCGTAGAGACGCTCAAATTCCTTCCATGAGAGGGCAACGGCTTGCTTCCAGATCTCGAGGTTCTCGACATCACCCTGCTGGAGCTTCACCAGCTCATGGCGGACAATTTCCTTCAGAGCAGGGTCATTCTCCTCCAACGCATTGACCTCGCGGTAAAGTCTGACGAGTTCATCAATCGGAGTCTGATCCAGCGCCTCGCGGTTGAGCAGGTGCTTCCAGCCGTAGATCACCTTCCCGAACTGGGTGCCCCAGTCGCCGATGTGGTTGTCAGTAATGACGTGGTGACCGAGATGACTGGCGATCCGGGCGAGGGAGTCCCCCAGGATCGTGCTGCGGATGTGGCCTACATGCATCGGCTTGGCAACATTCGGCGAGCTGAAATCGATGATAATGGTCTTCGGCTTCTGCAGTGATTCGACACCAAGATGCTTGTCGTTCCGGACGAAATTCACGGCCTCGGAAAGGGCTCTGTCGAGCATCTTGAAATTGATGAATCCTGCACCGGCTACCGTCGGCGGTTCGCAGAGATCCTCAACTTTCAGTTGATCA
This sequence comes from Chthoniobacterales bacterium, assembly GCA_026461395.1. Taxonomy (GTDB): domain Bacteria; phylum Verrucomicrobiota; class Verrucomicrobiia; order Chthoniobacterales; family UBA6821; genus UBA6821. The sequence continues at coordinate 31,720 of JAPJNA010000051.1, forward strand.
AGGATGGAGGCCGCCACTTCACGTGGATTCTTCTTCAATGCCTTAGCGGCTACCATCGCCGCATTGGTCTGAAAATCCCCAAAGCGTGTGTCGGCAGCAGGAGTCACAACCGCCAGCGCATCGTCGATTCCTTCGGCACGCAGTGCGGCGGCAAGGCGATCGCTGAGTGTGGAGGGGAGAGACATGAGGGCAAAAGACTAGAGCATTTTAGGCTGTTAGACTATTAGGTATGTGCAGAGAGGCTGGTTGTGCGATTCATGATTACCTTCACAAAGACTGCTTCTTTCTATCCCCACCTAACAGCCTTCAGTCTAAACAGCTAACAGCCTACCTTCAGCGAAAGCTGAAGCTACTGCGTCTTTCGGTCGAAGACTGAAAGGATGGCCTTGGCGTCGCTCGCTTCCGCAAGGTCCGAACGAACGGCTGGATCGTTCAAGAACTTGGCAATAGCTGCCAAGGTCCTGAGATTTGTCTGAAATTGATCTTTCGGAACCAGGAAAAGAACAATGAAGTGTACGGGCTTGTTGTCCAAGGACTCAAAATCGATCCCGGCCTTAGAGCGCCCGAAACAGGCGGTCACCTCGGGGACGGCGTCGCAACTGGCATGGGGGATCGCGATCCCAAAACCAATACCGGTGCTCATCGTCTCCTCGCGGTGACGCAATGAGACGATCGCCTCATCTCTGTGAGTAACATCCAATTGTCCCTCCTCGACAAGCCGGTTCACGATCTCCTCGATGGCATGCCACCGATCAGTGGCAACCATCTCGGGTATGATCAGTTCCTCGGAGAGAAGGCTTGCGAGTGTCATAGAGGGTGATCCCGCAAAAGGGAACAAGCGGATCTACAAGGGCGTTTTTATGCCTGCTCTTCGATAGGGGCCTCACCCGACTCTTCGCCCAAACCGTAGCGGACAAAGCGACTGATCACGATCTTGTCGCTCAGTTCCTTCTCCTTGGTAGCCATGAGATCCTTAACGCTGATGTCAGGGTTCTTGATGCAAGCCTGCTCGAGGAGACACGTCGTGCTGTAGAATTTGTCCATCTTCCCATCCACGATCTTCTCAACGATATTCTCAGGCTTGCCGGCGACCTGTGCTTTGTAGATCTCACGCTCCGAAGCCACAAGAGATGCATCCACCTCATCGCGGGAGACGCAGGTAGGATGCGCAGCGGCGATCTGGAGTGTGATGTCCTTCACGAAATCACGGAATCCCTCGTGCTGAGCTGTAGCTTCCAAGCCACAGCTGATCTCGACGAGCACGCCCACCTTGCCCTGAAGATGGATGTAGGAGGCCACAAGCCCGCCATTGCCCTGTCCGATCTGAAAGCGGGCAAAACGACGGATGACCATATTCTCACCCAGAGCAGCAATCTTGGAAGCAATCGCGTCCTTGAAAAGAACTCCGGAGGATGTGGGCACCTCCAGCAAGGTCTCGACGGTCTCAGCCTTTGCTGCGGCGATCTCCTCGCTGATTTCCTTGGTGAAACTTGTGAAAATCTCGTTCTTGGCAACAAAGTCGGTCTCGCAATTAATCTCTACAAGCACGCCCACCTTGCCAGTTGGCTGGATGAAAGCGACGACTGCTCCCTCCTTGGCATGGCGAGAGGCCTTCTTGCCGGCGCTAGCTATGCCCTTCTGGCGGAGAAGAGACTCGGCCTTCTCGATGTCGCCGCCCGCCTCGGTAAGTGCGCGCTTGCAGTCCATCATGCCGGCGTTGGTCTTCTCGCGGAGAGCCTTGACGATTGCTGGTGTGATATCAGCCATGGTTATATGCGGTGAATCTATGAACGGTTGGTATAAGTAAACGAGTTGCTTCGGTCCCGGCTTATTCAGCCACGGCAGCAAGCTCTTCGGTCTCGGTAGGAGCGGCGATAGGAGCACGCGCACCAACACGGGACTTGGCGATCACATCGACCAGCTTCTGAAGAATGATGCGGATCGCGCGGATCGCGTCGTCGTTACCGGCGATGGGATAGTTTATCTCCTCGGGGTTGCTGTTGGAGTCGACAATCGCCACGATGGGGATACCAAGGCGGCGGGCCTCTGCGACCGCAATCGTCTCCTTGACGGTGTCGATAATGACGATGACATCTGGCTGCTTATCCATGTCGAGGACACCCTCGAGATTGTGGCGAATGCGAGTGGCTTCGCGACGAAGAGCGGAAGCCTCGGCCTTGTTGATCTTGTTGAATCCAGCACTCTTTTCGAGGGCCTCAAAGTCACGGAGCTTGGAAACACTCTTACGGATGGTGACGAGGTTCGTGAGGGTGCCTCCGAGCCAACGCTGGTTGACATAGTACTGTCCACAGGCCTGTGCAGCCTCTTTCACAGCTTCCTGAGCCTGCTTTTTGCAGCCCACAAAGAGGATCTTGCCACCACGGCCCGAGATGTCTGCGAGGAACTCTCCTGCCTTGGCGAGCTGCTCGACCGTCTTGGAAAGGTCGATGATGTGGATGGAGTTTTTCTCCTCAAGGATGAAATCCCGCATGCGGGGATTCCAGCGCTTGGTCTGGTGACCATAATGGACACCGGCTTCGAGGAGTTCGGTCATTGCTTCTACGGACATGGGAATGCGTGGTTTTTAGGGCTTCGTTGCTGATTAATAGATTACAGAGAGGCTTCTTCGGCTTCCTCATCACCCTCAAACAAGGAGGGTTCTCCAAGGTGGACCAGATCAAAGTTGCGATTCGACTTGAAGCCGGTTCCCGCAGGGATGAGGTGACCCATGATGACGTTCTCCTTGAATCCGCGGAGTCTGTCAGACTTGCCAAGGGTGGCCGCTTCCGTGAGAACACGCGTTGTGTCTTGGAAGGATGCGGCAGAGATGAAGCTGTCGGTCTCGAGCGAGGCCTTGGTGATACCCAGCAGGACGGGGGCCGCTTCCGCTGGCTTTCCACCCTTAGAGCTGACGCGCTCGTTCTCACCCTCGAACTCGAGGCGGTCGATCTGATCGCCCCAGAGCAAGGTGGTGTCGCCTTGATCGGTAATCTTCACCTTGCGGAGCATCTGGCGGACAATGATCTCGATGTGCTTGTCATTGATCTCGACGCCCTGAAGACGGTAGACCTCCTGGACCTCGTTGAGCAGATGCTCCTGAAGTTCCTGAGGTCCGCAGACATCGAGGATCTCGTGCGGGACGACAGGACCTTCGGTGAGTTGCTGGCCCTTCTTCACGAAGTCACCCTTGAAGGCGATGATATGCTTGGAGAGAGGAATGAGGTGCTCTTCTTCGGATCCGGTCTGCGGATCACGGACGATGAGCTTGCGCTTGCCGCGAACTGTACCTCCGATGTCGACGACGCCGTCGATGCGGGCGATCTCGCAGGCATCCTTCGGACGGCGAGCCTCGAAGAGCTCGGCAACACGCGGCAGACCGCCGGTGATGTCCTTGGTCTTGGCGATCTTACGCGGAGTCTTGGCCAGACGCTGACCGGCCTGAACTTTTTCGCCTTCCTTGCACTCAAGGTGAGCTCCAGCGGGAATGGAGTAGCTGGCCACGACCTCTTTCTTGTCATCGACGATGACAATCTGCGGATGGAGATCGTCCTTGTGCTCAATAAGCACTGTGCCCATAACGCCAGTCTCGTCGTCAACCTCCTTGCGGATGGTGACGCCGGCAATCATGTCGCGGAATTCGATCTTACCTGACTTCTCGGTAATGACAGGAACGTTATACGGATCCCATTGGACGAAGGTTTCCCCCTTCTTGACAGTTCCACCATCGGCGATCGAGAACACGGAGCCGAGTACCACGGGGTAACTCTCAAGCTCGCGGCCATCCTTGCCGTGAACACCCACGGTGCCGTTCTTGGAGAGCACGATGAAAGTGCCATCCAGCGCCTTGACCGCACGAAGGTCACTGTAACGGAGAACACCATCGTTCTTTGCCTTGATGATCGGTTGCTTGAAGGTCTGGCTGGCCGTTCCACCCACGTGGAAGGTACGCATCGTGAGCTGGGTTCCCGGCTCACCGATCGACTGGGCGGCGATGATGCCGACAGCTTCACCGAGACCGATCATCAGACCGTTAGCGAGATTCCTTCCGTAGCACTTGGCGCAGACGCCGCGTTTGTTCTCACAGGTGAGCACGGAGCGGATCTTGAGCTGTTCGTGGCCGACCTTGTCGAGGGCGGCGGCGATCTCTTCATCGATGAGCTGGTTGGCCTTGATGATCGCGGAATTATTAATGGAATCCTTGACCGTCTCGCAACTGACGCGGCCGATGATGCGTGTGGCCAAGGAGACGACTTCCTCGTCACCCTCGTAGATCGGGCGGACAACGATGCCATTGACGGTACCGCAATCATCGCTGGTGATGATGACGTCCTGGGCGGCATCGACCAACTTGCGGGTAAGGTACCCGGAATCGGCGGTCTTGAGCGCCGTGTCGGCGAGTCCCTTGCGGGCGCCGTGAGTCGAGATGAAATACTCGAGCACGGAAAGACCCTCGCGGAAGTTCGAAAGAATCGGGCGCTCGATGATCTCGCCGGATGGCTTGGCCATGAGTCCGCGCATACCGGCCAACTGCTTGACCTGCGTGCGGTTGCCTCGGGCACCGGAGTCGACCATCATGAAGACGGGATTGGCCTCTGGGCGACCATCGTTATGCTCAAGCGTGCGGAAAAGGGCGTTGGCAATCTCCTCACCAGTGTGGGTCCAGATATCCTGCACCTTATTCTTGCGCTCACCATCGGTGATGATTCCACGACGGTACTGTTTCTGAACTTCGGCGATCTGCTTCTGAGCACTCTCAATGAGAACGGCCTTCTCCTTCGGAATGATCATGTCGTTGATTCCGATGGAAGCTCCAGCGCGGGTTGCCTCGCGGAAACCGAGCTCCTTGAGCTTGTCCAGAGTCTCGACGGTACGGGCCTGCCCGACGGCCTTGTAGCAACGCCAGATGATGTCGGAGAGCTGCTTCTTGCCGGCAACCTTGTTGTAGAAGCCAAGCTCACTGGGCCAGATCTGGTTGAAGAGGACACGGCCGACCGTGGTCTCGATAACGACAGGTTCCTGATCTCCATAGACGGTCTGCAATCCCCGGTCCGGATTCTTAAAGCGGATGCGGGTGTGGATCTTGACGCTCTTTTCCGATAGGGCCAGCTCGACCTCGCTCGATTCAGCGAAGAGGGGAAGACGCACCTCGGAGGATTTTGCATCCTTGGTGCCGACATTGCGCGGATTCTGCGTTAAGTAATAGCAACCGAGCGGGATGTCCTGCGAAGGATTGGTGATCGGCTTGCCGCTAGAAGGAGAGAAGATGTTGTTCGGAGCCAGCATCAGAGTGCGGGCTTCAAGCTGAGCCTCAATGGAGAGCGGAACGTGAACGGCCATCTGGTCACCATCGAAGTCGGCGTTGTAAGCCGTACAAACGAGCGGGTGAACGCGGATTGCCTCACCTTCGATCAGGATCGGTTCGAAGGCCTGGATCGAGAGACGGTGAAGGGTCGGCGCGCGGTTCAGGAGAACAGCATGGCCCTTGGTGACTTCTTCCAGGATGTCCCAAACCTCGGGGGTCTGGCGCTCAATGAGCTTCTTGGCGCTGCGTACGGTGTGCACGTAGCCGAGCTCCTTCAAGCGGCGGATGATGAAGGGCTCAAAGAGAACAAGCGCCATCTTCTTGGGAAGACCGCACTGGTTGAGCTTGAGCTCGGGTCCGATGACGATGACCGAACGACCGGAATAATCGACGCGCTTACCGAGCAGGTTCTGACGGAAGCGGCCTCCCTTGCCCTTGAGCATGTCGCTGAGGGACTTGAGGGGGCGATTGGCGGCACCGGTGACGGCACGGCCATGGCGGCCGTTATCATAGAGAGCGTCGCACGCTTCCTGAAGCATACGCTTCTCGTTGCGGATAATGACCTCGGGGGTCTTCAGCTGGAGAAGGGTGCGGAGACGGTTGTTGCGGTTGATGACGCGACGATAGAGATCGTTGAGATCCGATGTTGCGAAACGGCCACCCTCGAGAGGAACGAGGGGACGCAGATCTGGAGGGATGACGGGCAGAACGCTCAGAATCATCCACTCGGGACGGGTCTTCGATCCCATGAATCCCTGAACAAGCTTGAGACGCTTGGCAAGCTTCTTGCGGATTTGCTTGCTCTTGGTCTGAGTCATCTGCTTTTCGATCACCTGCTGCTCTTCCAGCAGGTCCAGGTTCTCAAGCAGTTTGCGGATCGCCTCGGCCCCCATGCCGGCGGTGAAGTCTTCGCCGTACTGGTCCTCGGCCTCACGGTACTCGGTCTCGGTCAAGAGCTGGCCTTTCTCGAATGGGGTCTTGCCTGGATCGATCACGATGTAATCCTCGTAATAGATAACGCGCTCAAGCTGACGACCGGTCAGGTCGAGCATAAGACCGATGCGTGACGGCATGCACTTGTAGAACCAAATGTGGGAGACAGGCACGGCCAGATCGACATGACCCATGCGCTCGCGACGAACACGGCTCAGGCAGACCTCAACACCGCAACGGTCGCAGACAACATTCTTGTGCTTAACGCGCTTGTACTTGCCGCATGAGCACTCCCAGTCCCGGGTGGGACCGAAGATGCGCTCGCAGAAGAGACCACCCTTCTCGGGCTTGAAGGTCCGGTAATTGATGGTCTCGGGATTCTTGACTTCGCCTTTGCTCCAACCGCGGATGGTCTCCGGATTGGCGACGATGATCCCGACCTCGTCGAAGGAGGCCTTGATGGGATCCGACAGAAGGTCGGGTGCTACTGCAAGTGCTGTGTCGCTCATGGTAAGTGGAATGCTGCTGGCTTGGTGAGTGGTATGATCTGCTTCGCGTGTGCCTAGTCGCTTCGATTAAGCGGCGGTATCGATGAAGGAACGGGGTTCGTCCTTTTTGCCGACGCGGACATCGAGTCCGAGTCCCTGCATTTCCTTGATGAGCACATTGAAGGACTCGGGGATGCCGGCCTCCAAGGAGTTGTCACCCTTGACGATGCTCTCGTAGATACGCGTACGGCCCTGCACATCATCAGACTTGACGGTGAGCAGTTCCTGGAGCGTGTAAGCGGCGCCATAGGCCTCGAGTGCCCAGACTTCCATCTCTCCGAAACGCTGACCTCCGTACTGAGCCTTACCACCGAGCGGTTGCTGGGTGACGAGGGAGTAGGGACCGACGGCACGGGCGTGGATCTTGTCGGCCACGAGGTGTCCGAGCTTGAGCATGTAGATGATGCCGACAACGACCTCCTGATCGAATGCCTCACCGGTACGACCGTCGAAGAGCTGCGACTTACCGTTCTCCTGAATCCAGGAGAATCCCTCTTTCTGACCGGCTTCCTTGAGGTACTCGCGGATGCGGCTCTCAGGAATTCCGTCGAAAACGGGGGTGGCCACCTTGAAACCGAGGGCCTTGGCGGCGACTCCCAGATGGGTTTCGAGAACCTGACCGACGTTCATGCGGCTAGGCACGCCGAGCGGATTGAGCACGATATCGACGGGGGTACCGTCGGAAAGGAAGGGCATGTCCTCCTCGGGAACAATCTTGGCGACGACGCCCTTGTTACCGTGGCGTCCTGCCATCTTGTCACCGACAGAGAGCTTGCGCTTGCTGGCGATGAAGACCTTGACCTGCTTGATGATGCCGGGATCGACGTCATCACCGCTCTCAACACGTCCGAGATTCTCTTCCTTCTCGTTATCGAGGTCGGCGAAGCGGTGCTCGAACTGTCCGATGATCTCGCGGATCTTGTTGCGGATCGGGCTCGGGTCGATCTCGACCACATTGTAAACGCCGGCCAGCTTACGCAGGAGCATCTTGGTGATCTTTCGGTTGGCGGGAATGATGATCTCTCCTGACTCGCCGTTGACAACGTCGAGCGGGATCTTCTCGCCGAGGAGCACGTTGGCCAGGCCTTCCGTGAGCTGCTCGAAGAGTTCTTCCTTACGCTTCTTGTTATCGTCTTGGATCATCTTCTGCTGACGCTTCGACTCGGACGGGGTCATCTTGATCTTAGCGGCCTTCTCCTTGGAGGAGACGCGCACGTCCATAACAATGCCGTAGGTTCCAGAAGGAACGGTGAGGGAGGTGTCCTTCACGTCGGCTGCCTTCTCGCCGAAGATGGCGCGTAGGAGGCGCTCCTCGGGAGCCAGCTCTGTCTCACTCTTAGGAGTGATCTTGCCGACAAGAATATCTCCAGGCTTCACTTCAGCACCAATGCGGATAACTCCATCGGGTCCAAGGTTCAGGAGAGCCTCCTCGCTGACATTCGGGATGTCACGAGTGATTTCCTCAGGCCCAAGCTTTGTATCACGGGCCCCAATCTCGAATTCGTCAATGTGGATGGAGGTGTAGACATCCTCCTTGACCACTCGCTCGGAAATCATGATCGCGTCCTCGAAGTTGTAACCATTCCAGGGCATGAAGGCGACGAGCACATTGCGGCCGAGCGCGAGCTCTCCGTTCTCCGTGTTCGGACCGTCTGCAAGCACGTCACCCTTCTTGATCACCTGGCCCTTCTTGATGATAGGCTTCTGGTTGATGCAGGTGCTGCTGTTGGATCGCATGAACTTGCGAAGCTCATAGACGTGCACACCGTTCTCAGGATCATCCTTGATCTTCTTCTTCCCCTCGGGAAGCTCGCCATCCTTGGTGACGATGATGCGCAGTGAGTCCACGGAAGCGATCTTGCCGTTCGACTCGGAAACGATCACCGCACGGGAATCACGGGCGACGCGGCCCTCCATTCCGGTCCCGATGATCGGGGCATCGGAGATAAGGAGTGGCACACCCTGGCGCTGCATGTTCGAGCCCATGAGCGCACGGTTGGCGTCATCGTGCTCAAGGAAGGGGATGAGACCGGCGGCAACGGAAACGAGCTGCTTCGGAGAGACATCCATGTACTGGATCTTCTCGGGCTCGATCTCGACGAAGTCTCCACGGTAACGTGAAGAGACCGTCTCGCCGAGGAATTTGCCCTTGCTGTCTAGGGGTGAATTCGCCTGAGCAATATAGAAGTTTTCGTCACGGTCACCGGTGAGGTACTCGATCTCATCGGTTACCTTGCCATTGATGATCTTGCGGTACGGGGTCTCGATGAACCCGAAGTCGTTCACACGGGCGTACGTGCTCAAGGAGCTGATCAGACCGATGTTCGGACCTTCAGGGGTCTCGATCGGGCAGATGCGGCCGTAGTGGGATGGATGGACGTCACGAACCTCGAATCCAGCGCGCTCACGGGAGAGACCTCCAGTCCCAAGGGCCGAGAGACGGCGCTTGTGGGTGAGCTCGGAGAGCGGGTTCGTCTGATCCATGAACTGGCTCAACTGGGATCGGCCGAAGAAATCACGCACAACGGCGCTCAGGGACTTCGGATTGATCAGCTTCTGAGGCGTGATGTGATCGACGGAAGGATCGTAGAGGGCCATGCGCTCGCGAACAAGACGCTCCGTGCGGGAGAGTCCCACGCGGCACTGGTTGGCAAGCAGTTCTCCAACCGTACGGACACGGCGGCTACCGAGGTGATCGATATCATCGAGCATCCCGTCGCCCTTACGGAGCTTGAGGAGATAACGCATCGACTCAACGATATCTTCCTTACGAAGGACGCGGTCATCGATCTTGGGATCAAGGCCAAGCTTCTGCTGGATCTTGTGACGGCCAACGCGACCGAGGTCGTAGCGCTTGGAGTCAAAGAAGAGACGCTTGAGCATGCCACGGGCATTCTGGGCTGTTGGAGGATCGCCGGGACGGAGCTTGCGGTAGATGTCCTTGAGTGCCTCTTCCTCGCTGTGGGCAGGGTCGCGCTTGAGGGACTTGACGATCGTGTCGTCATCCTTGGTGTCGATGACCTTGACCGAGTTGTGTCCGGCACGGATCAGATCGCGAATGACGGCGGGAGTCAGGGGCTCGTAGGCACGGGCAATGATTGCGTCGCCCTCGCGGACGTCGGCAAGCAGGACCTTGGTGCTGATTTCCTCCTCGTCGAGCTTGTCAGAGAGCTTCAAGTTTTCGATCTTGTAGAAGAGAGCTGCAATCTCCTCGTCCGTGGGGAACCCAAGGGCACGTAAGAAAGTGGTCGCAAGGAACTTGCGACGGCGCTTACGGCGGTCGAGGTAGACATAGAGAAGGTCATTCGTGTCAAACTGCACCTCGGTCCAGGAACCCCGGTCGGGAATAATCCGGAAACCAAAGAGCAACTTTCCGTTGAGGTGAATGTCGGACTCGAAGCAGATACCGGGAGAGCGGTGCAACTGGCTGACCACGACGCGCTCGGCACCATTGACCATAAAGGTGCCGGACTTAGTCATGAGAGGGATCTCGCCCATGTAAACCTTCTCCTCCTTGGTGGACTTTTCGTCCTTGTACCGGAAGGTCACGTAGAGGGGAGCGCTGTAGGTCTCACCCTCGATCTGGCATTCAAAAGGACCGATCTTCGGCTCATCCATGTGATAGCTCACAAAATCAAGTGAGGCTTTCTCCTCGAAACCATAGATTGGGAAGAACTCACGGAAGACGGCCTGAAGGCCTACGTTCTTTCGCTTGGAAGGCTCGACGCCTGTCTGGAAAAACTCCTCGTAGGACTTGATCTGCAGTTCGATGAGGTTAGGCGGTTGGATGGCCTCGTAGAGTTTTCCGAAGTTGATTCTTTCAGACATGGTGCAGGATCTTGGGTGGCGATACGGGTTGCCTTAATGGCGGTCCTTTCTTTGCCGGCTAGCGCCGGCGGAAAAGGGAGAGTGGTAAGAGTGTTGGAGACTCCGGGGAGGAACTGGAAAAACGGTAGGCAAAAGAGCCGCCAGCTGTGGGATCCCCAAAAGAAACAGGGAAATCCGCGCGGGCGGCAACGGGATGTGATTGACTAATCTTCGTATGACCGTGGTGCAGGGCTCGGGACAGGTGGAACTTTTCGTTGTACGCCCTTCCGGCCATCGTGTCAACCGGGAAAACCCAAGCGACAACGATGGACGGAAATGAATGGCGTGTGTAGTCGTGGACTACTTGATCTCGACCTTGGCTCCAGCGGCCTCGATCTTCTTCTTGATTTCCTCGGCCTCTTCCTTGGTGGCACCTTCCTTGATGGCCTTGGGAGCGCTCTCGACAAGGGCCTTGGCCTCTGCGAGGCCGAGTCCTGGGACTGCGGCGCGGACCTCCTTGATGACGCCGATCTTGTTGGATCCGACATCCTTAAGGATCACGTCGAAGGTGGTCTTCTCTTCGGCTGCTGCGGCGGGTGCACCTGCGGCACCACCACCAGCGGCGGCGACGGCGACGGGAGCGGCGGCACTCACGCCCCACTTCTCTTCGAGAGCCTTCACGAGGTCGGCGATCTGGAGGACGGTGAGGTTACTGAGCTGTTCTACGATTGCGGTGTTGTCAGACATGGTGTTGTTTGGATTTTGATGCTGTCGCGTCCCGAAGCCTCAGGACATTTGAGTCCGGCAGCCGCCGGCCCGACAGGTCATCGTGTTGTGTTTCCTTCACCCGTCGTGGCTTCGTACGCCGGGAGAAATTATTTTGGTTAAAAGGTTGAGATTGTTGAGATTGTTAGGATTAAGGCAGTTCAGGAACTGCTTTCTAGGCGGCTGGGGTCTCCGTTGGAGCAGCTTCCGCGACTTCTGGAGCAGCGGCAGCTTCCACGGCTGGGACTTCTGCAGAAACTTCTGCAACTGGAGCTGCGGGCTCTTCCACAGCAGCGACGGCTGGTGCTTCCACGACTGGAGCGGCCGGGGCCTTCTCGGCCATGGCTGCAAGAACGCGGGCCAGACTGGCGCCCGGTTCGTTGAGCGTACGCACCAGCTTGGTAGCTGGGCTGAGCAGAAGACCGAGGAGCTGGGCCTGAAGAACTTCCTTCGGAGGAAGGTCAGCTAGTGCAATCACCTGAGCGGTATCAAGGACAGAGTTATCGAGAACACCAACACGTATGGTTGGCTTCTCGAACTCTGCGGCAAAGGTCTTCAGGATCTTCGCGGAGGCACAGATGTCCTTCTCTCCAACCACAAAAGCTGTCTGCCCTACCAGGTGGGCATCCAAATCAGGCAGGCCGGCGTCCTTAATGGAACGGCGAAGGAAGGTGTTCTTGATGACGGTCAGCGAGGCTCCAGCCCCACCAAGGCGACTGCGGAGTTCTGCAAAGTGATTCACGTTCATCCCGCCGTACTCGACGACGATGAGGAAAGGAGAGTTGTTGAGGCGCAGCTTGACGTCCTCTACGATCGTGGGTTTCTCGGGGCGCATGGTAGTAGTCCTAGGTTCCTGGTTCCGTTGATGGGTTTAGTTTTTCAGGAAGGGTGTTGCATCCACGAGAATGCCGGGCAACATCGTGGCAGCGATTGTCAGAGACTCGACATAGGCACCCTTGGCGGTTGCCGGGCGAGACTTGATGACCGCCTCGATCACGGCGCGACCGTTGTCGAGAAGTTGTGACTCACTAAAGGAGAACTTGCCGACAGGAACGGCGATGTTGCCGTTCTTATCGAGCTTGAACTCGACGCGTCCAGCCTTCACCTCTTGGACGGCTTTGGCGGTGTCATCGCTGACCGTTCCGGTCTTGGGATTCGGCATCAAACCCCTGGGTCCGAGAACCTTACCGAGCTTACGAACTTCGGTCATGGCTGCCGGGGTTGCGATGGCGACATCGAAATCGGAAAATCCGCCTTGGACTTTCTTGAGAAGATCATCAAAACCCACAAACTCGGCGCCTGCTTCCTGCGCTGCTGTAGCGGCTGCACCAGTTGCAAAGACGAGAACGCGAACATTCTTGCCGCTACCATGGGGCAGAGGGCAGGTTCCACGGACCATCTGGTCGCTCTGCTTGGGATCAACACCCAGTCTCATTGAGACGGTGACCGTCTGATCAAACTTAGTGGGAGGCATCTTCTTGAGGACGGTCAGAGCGTCACTCAAAGGATATTTGCGGCCCTGCTCAACGAGCTCATTGGCGGCGCGGTAACGTTTGCTACGGGTGTTTTGCATGGTGTGTTGCAGTTCAAGCGATCCGAAGACCTCCTGCGGTTGGTTTTTTGTTAAAAATTCTATCTCGCTTTCTTATGCCTCAATCTCGATACCCATCTGGCGGGCGGTACCACAGAGGGTACGGAAGGCCGCCTCCTCCGTGTTGGCATTCATGTCCTTCATCTTGATCTTCACAAGATCCATAACCTGCTTCTTGGTGAGCTTTGCTACCTTGACCTTGTTCGGCTCTTTGGAACCTGAGGCGATCCCAGCGGCTTTCTTTAGGAGCACTCCAGAGGGAGGCTGTTTGGTGATGAAGGTAAAGGATTTGTCCTTATAGACTGTAATGACGACGGGGAGAATATCGCCTGCCTGCTTCTGTGTGGCGGCATTGAACTCCTTACAGAATGCCATGATGTTGACACCCTGCTGACCAAGCGCGGGACCTACCGGAGGTGCTGGATTGGCCTGTCCTGCTGGGATCTGAAGCTTGATCTGTCCTGTGATTTCTTTGGCCATGGTACGAGTTTTGAGAAGGGATTCGAGAGAGTTCCTAGAGCCGATTCCGGCGAAAAAGGGTGGAAATAAAAGCTGATCTGCTCCTTATGGGCAAGAGATTTTTTGATTTTTTTATTGAATTTACAATTAGGGCCCTCCAAGAAGAATTTTTTTCCAATTTCCAGCCCAACAATCCCCGCCCCACTCAAGCATCCAAGTTCGGGTTGATCTGACTCTCTACTAGGATCACCATACTTCCGTGCGACTCCACCAATCTTATCACGCCGAAATCCAGCATACAGGCTCACTGCTAGTCGCCCTTCCCTCACTGCTCGATCCCAATTTCCGGCGGACGATCCTCTTTCTGACCCACCACGACCAGGAGGGCGCCATGGGTTTCATCCTGAACCGCCCTAGAAATAAGAGCCTGGGGGAACTAGCTGAGTCACCGATGGATCTAGCTACGGTGCCTGTCTTCGAGGGCGGTCCCGTAGAACAACAGCATCTGATCCTGACCCGCCTGCTCTGGCTGGAGAACGATGTCCGCTTCCAATCGCTCGGGGAGGAAGATCTTTTCCAACTGAATGCTCCAGAGGATCAGGTTGGCGACCCCGATCATGACCAGCACCGGAATCTCAGGGCTTTTACCGGCTATGCAGGATGGACAGCAGGACAACTCGAGCAGGAGATCGCTGAAAAGTCATGGCATCTGCTGAAACCCACAGCCGAGATACTACACCCTGTGGGCACTCCTGAGGATGGTATCAAACGCTGGAAAGCGATCATGAAAAAACTTGGCCCAACCTATCATCTCCTCGCCCAGGCACCTGATGATCCGGGGCTGAATTAAGCAGAGAAGGATGAAACTTGAGACCTGAAAGCTGAGATAAAGAAACGAGATCTCTTTTACCTACTCAGGTTTCAAGTTTCCGCTTTCAGGTTTCTTTAATCAGATCTCCCCCTGCCCCTTCAGCCACTCCGCATACTTCCACTACCGTTGTTTCGGCGACCAAGGGTTGAGCACGGGAATCCTGCAATGCTGAAAATCCTGAATTTTGCGCGTGGCAAGGGTCAATCCATGGCAGAGTGCCGTGGCCGCGATCAAGCTGTCGACGACAGGGAGCCGGCGACCGGCTTTCTCAGCCTCGGCCTGCAGTTTGGCCCATGAGTTCATTTCCTCTTCTCCAAGGGGCAGGATGCGCCCAGCAAAAGCGGGAAGAAGCTCCTCGGCAAGCCAACCTTCCAGCATTTGCCTCTTCTTTCCACGGGGAAGCATCAGAATCCCCTTTTGGATTTCCGCCGTGGAGACCACGCTGACGAAGCAGGATCCATGAGCTCTCCGGGAGAACCACTCCGCCACACGAGTGTCTGGAATGGCCCTCGTCGCCTCACTCAGGACATTCGTATCGAGCAGATAGTTCACAGCTCGACCTTGCGAGGAAGATCCTTGCATCGACTGATCGGGAGTTCGCTCAAATCGGAGGGGCATGACCTCAGGACCTCCCAAAGCGGTCTCTCGGCCCCGCTCCTGACCTGCCAGTCAGCGGCGCTCACGATGATGACGAAGGGCTTGCCGTGTTTCGTCACAAGCTGGGGATCTCCCTTGGCGGCCTTCTCGGCGACGGCAGAAAAACGCTGTTTGGCGGTTTGGAGTTGATGGGCGATCACGTAAGAAACCTCCCTCATTTTGTCGATTCTGTCCAGTCTGTCCAGTCTATCCAGAAACTTTGAAATAAAGAACCGGGATCTCTTTTACCCACTCAGGTTTCAAGTTTCAGCTTTCAGGTTTCTTTAATCAGATCTTCCCCTGCCCCTTCAGCCATGCGGCGGTTTCCGCGAGGGTCTCCGCAAGCGTGCGGCGGTGGCTCCAGGCGAAGTGCTCGGCAAAGGTCGTTCCTTCGGCGACCCATCGTGAGGGAAGGATCTCACGCACTCGGTCCCGCCCGAGACTCGGGGCGGCGGCACGCCAGGCAGGAACCGCGTCGATCACCAGAGAGGCTAGTTGGATCGTAACCTGGGGAACCGAAAGCGTGATGCCGCGAGCATCGATCACTTCGGCAGCGGTCGCAATCAGTTCGGAATCCGTGATGAGTTGCTCCGAGCCAAGATAGAAGGGCCCGTGCTTCTCCCAGTCAGCAGGCGCAACCACTGCGACAGCCAGTATGGCGTCACAGAGATCACCGACATCGATCCAGCTGTAATGCTTGGGAGCAAAGCCCGGTTTGATGCGAATCGGACCGGCTGCCATCTTGAAGAGCGGTAACGTGGCGGCATCGCGCGGCCCGAGCACCATCGGTGGCCTGAGAATGAGGAGCCGCCGACCAAGCCGATTGCGGAGTTCCCGCTCCATCGTGAGCTTGGAGGCACCGTAGAACGAAACAGGATTGTCCTGGTGATTCATGGTGCGTGAATGCTCTCCACGGGGCGTGGGACCACCGGCCGCCTGAGAGGAGAGAACGATGATGCGGGCAGTCCGGGGTAGCTGAGACATCAACCTCAGAGTTCCTTCCACATTCGTTTCAAAATACTCCTCGCGTCGCCGTGCAAAGAGGAGGCCTGCCGCATGAATCACCAGATCGGGAGCCATGCCCGGCGGGAGCTCCCAGAAATCGCCGGTGACTCTACAGATCAGCAAGCGCCCGTCATCAGCAATCCCCTCACCCTGAAGCTGTGCGCGAAGCTTCTCCGGATCCCGAACCGGAAGAATGATGCGGCTCCAGCGGGAGTCACGATGAAGCTTAAGCAACAGATTCCGTCCGACGAATCCCGTGGAGCCGGTCAAGAGAAGTTCCATAAAAAAGTGATTCCCAATCTCGAGCAGGAGAATCTTTGCAGAGGCTAGAGAGCCTTCTCAAAAATCTCGTAGGTTCGGGAACAATGGCCGCCCATGAGTTTCGCGGCCTCAAGAATCTCCACATTGTTAGCTTCTACCCAGGAGACTTCCACCACGCTGTGCTTCACTTTTGAAACCATAAAGCTCTCATAGAAAAGCAGGGCGCTCAGCCCCTTGTCGCGATAATCGGGCTCGACACCCAACACGCAAAGTCGGCTGGTCTTTGGCTTGCAGATCTGTAGTCGTAGCGCCATCTCCAGAAAGCGGAGGATCCCCTTGCGGCCTCGGGAGGCATGGAACACCTCGTTCACATTCGGGAGAGTGAGTGAGAATCCGACCTCCTTTCCATCCATGCAGACAAAGAAAATCATCTTGGGATCTGCGATCGCCTTAAGGTCATCAGCAGAGTGAAGCAAATCATCCAACGCAATCGGATAGAAGCCCCAGTTCCGATCCAGTGTGATGTTGTAGAGCCGATGAATGATCTCCATTTCCTTCGGCAGATTTTTCATATCGAGGGACCGCACCGTAACGCTGTTACGATTTCTGATGCGACTCACGATCTTGCTCACTCGCTCAGGAGGATCGTTGTGCAGCGGCACATCATAGGCGGCAAGAGTGCGTACGACCTCCAAGCCCGCCTCCTTGTAGACCCCCTTATAATAGGGAGGATTCCACGGCATCGAAACAGAGGTCGGCCGCTCATTCCCCTCGGTCAGGACTCCGCAGTCGTCATTGATGGTGGGGTTGTAAGGGCCCCTCATGGAGGTGAGCCCCTTTTCTTTGAGAATGGCTCCGGCGGCATCAATAAGAACCTTGGCGACCGCTGGATCCTCAATGAAATCAAAGAAGCCAAAAAAGCCGACGGTGTCCTTGTTAAAGTCGTTGTGGGAGCGATTGACGATGGCCGCGATGCGACCGACAGGCCTCCCTTCGCGATAAGCGATAAGAGGGGTGATTTCCCCGTGCTTTTTTAGAAAGATCGACTTCGGGCCGATCAGGTTGACAACACTACCCGGAAACGGCGGCGTGAAGCTCGGATCCGTTCCATGAAGAATTTCCGGAATCGACTCGAACTTCTTCAGGTCCGCCGCGCCGTGGCAGGGCAAAATCGAAAACATTCCGGCGGCGGCTAGGTTCTGTGTATGCTGGGTCATCAAAAGTCCCTAGTTCTCTCGCAATCTTGGCAAAAATGTCGAGCACCTTGTCGAGATCTTCCTCTGTGTGCGTCGACATGAAACTGGTGCGAACAATCGCTTCTCCATAACGAACGGCTGGGTAGATGGCGGGTATGGCAAAGACACCCTCCTCAAAGAGGCGCTGAGCGAAGGCAAAGGCCTTGGCCTCGCTACCGATGAGGATGGGCACAATCGGGCTCTGGGTGGAGCCGATTTTAAAACCGATCGACTTAAACCCTTCGTGCATCTTGCGGGTGTTGCGCCAGAGCATCTCGATGCGCTCGGGTTCCGCCTGCATGATTTCGAGGGCCTTGAGGACTCCACCGACCACGGCTGGAGCGAGCGAGGCAGTGAAGATAAAGCAGCGAGCCTTGTGCTTTACGAACTCGATCATCTCATGCGAACCGGAGATGAACCCCCCCATGGAACCGAAGGACTTGGAGAAGGTACCCATGACGATCTCGACATCGTCATTGACCCCGAAATGATGGGTCACACCGCGCCCTTGGGGACCGACCACACCGAGTGAATGGGCCTCGTCAACATACATGATGGCACCATATTCCTTGGCTGCCTTCACCATCGGAGGCAGATCAGCCATATCGCCGGACATACTGAAAACACCATCCATGATGATGAGGCGTCCGGATTCCTCGGGGATACGCTTGAGACGATTGCGAAGGGCGTCCACCGAGTTGTGACGATAAGGAACCAGCTTTGCGGGAGCGACCTGGCAACCCTCAATGATGGAGGCATGGTTCTCACGGTCACAGAGAATGAAATCATCGGCCTCGGTCAAAGCAGCAAGTGCACCCTGATTAGCAAAAAAACCGGTGGAAAAAAGAAGGGCACTTTCGCGACCAAGGAACGCTGCCAACGCCTCCTCCAGCTCATTGTGAAGAGAGATAGTACCATTCAGGAGGCGGGAACCGGTGCATCCGGCTCCGAACTTGCGTGTCGCCTCGCAGGCCGCCTCGACGATGCGGGGATCTTGAGCCAGGCCGAGGTAGTTATTAGACCCAATCATGATCTTCTCCTCGCCACCGCAGACAACATGGTTCCCGTAGCTCTGCTCAATGCAGCGGAAATACGGGTAGAATCCCTGGGCTCGGGCATCTGCCGAATCGCTATACTCTCGGCACTTCTGGAAGAGGTCTCTGGCCATTGCTTACTGTTAGGAAAATTGCAGGAATCGGAGCACGTGTAAATGCTTTCATGCATCCACAAAGAGCGAAAACAAAGCAAGAAGCAGTAAAAAATCGGGGCGACAGGATTATCCTAGCAGGCCGGGCTCTGCAAAAAATGGCTTCGCTCAGGAATAATGCGCACAGCGCAGGCAGTCGAACTCGGAATCCTTTGCTGAAAATCAACCACTTGCGAAGGGAAACTCACAAAGAGACTCACAAGCGAAAATTCCAGCCATTGACCCCGACTTGCAGACGGTTGTCCGGGCTTGGGAGAATCTGCCTACAGCTCTCAAATCCGCTATCCTCGCCCGGCAGGCGATCCAATCTTCCATGGCACCAATCGGAATGATCGAGGTTGCCCCGAGCAATAACACCCTGGCCATCCTCCGGGAAGACACTCCGATTAGAGACGCAGAAAATGCCCGCTTCTGATCGCCTGGAGGGATTTCAACGATGGCTGAACTTTCGACTCCTACACGCGGCAGTCCACGCGGCAGTCCACGCGGCAGTCCACGCGGCAGTCCACGCGGCA
>JAPJNA010000052.1 GCA_026461395.1 Chthoniobacterales bacterium
CGTTGGTTCGGAATGCAGAAGAAGGCGGCTAGCACGAGCATCCAGATCCAGAGGAAGACTTCGAGCTGGCCAAGGTGGTGACGGCGCTTCCAGGTATCCCAAACGACAGCCACCGTGAGGAGTCCCAGCAAACCCGCATTCAGCGGATAGGAAACGACGATGCGCCAGAGGCTGGATTGTCCCCAAATCAGATTGAAGAAGTAGTTTTCGTTCCCTGTATTAAACTTCCCGACATTCTCGCGTAGCACGAAATCCTTCAGCACGAGGATCGGATGGGGATCGAGCCAGAACCAGATTCCGAAGAGCAGCAGAGCAGCCGTGACCATCAGGACGATCCTCCAGAGATCCTGGATCAGGAAAGGGCGTAGCCTCCATCCCCGTGCCCGCAGTTGCCAGAGGGCCATGGTCAGGGCGACCGGAATTACCAAGGCAAAGGATTTGTAGAGCAAGCCGACTCCGATCATCCCGCCCCAGATCCAGGGCCAGAGCATTCCGGACGGGAACCGGGGCTCTCGGTGCAGCAGGAGTAGCGCGAGCGGAGCAAAGAGCCAGAATGTCTCCGGTGCACTGGTGAGGAACACCCGCCCATAGCGGTATGTGCTGAAGAAACCCAGAAAGAGAAGGGCTGCGGTGAGACCGAGCGTCATACTGCGCGTGCGCTTCCAGCCGATGAGGATCAGAAGTCCGGCTGTCAGCAACGTGTAGAGGACATTCGGGGCCCGCAGAAGCGCGAGCGACCAGTGGTCACCCCAGCCCGTGGAGACGATCCCCTGCCAGAAAAGGAGGGGTGGTTTGGTGTTGCGCAAACGCTCGTCAAGTGACTGGAGCGGAAGAAATTGTCCAGTCGCCGCCGTCAGTTTGGAAATCTGTGCATAGAGCAGCTCATCCCCATTAGTCGCCAGATGATCACTCCCTAGTCCCGCGCAGTAGACAAAAACGGCAAGCAGGAGTGACGCCCAGCCGATGAGCAGGGATCGGCGATGGATTGCGGCGTGGGTGGACATGGGGATATGGGAAGGATGAAACCGAAAACTTGAAACCTGAAGTTAATAAAATTCAGAACGTCTCAATTTGGAATGAGTGTCAACTTGGGTTTGTACGGCACCTGAGCTGATAATCTGGAGAGATCAAGGTCTCAGATCCCAGATTTTCAGCTTTTGCAGTTAAGAACTCGCGCTCGAATAGTGCCTGAGAGCAGAGTTCCACATCAGGCGCGTTGCTCCCACCATCAGGAAGGTGGCTGCGATCAACTGTAGCATGATGGGCCAGGGATTCTCGGCCGCATGGATGAGCAGGCGTGAGGGGATATTGGCCACAATGATCACGGGGATCAGCCAACTGAAGACAAGCTTGAAGGCTCCCCGGTAGATCGTATCGGGGTAGCGGCCGATATTGAAGAGGCTGTAGTAGCCGTAGATCAAGCCCTGCGAGCGAACCATCCAGAAGCTGGAAGCGGCAAAGACGAGCATGATGGAGTAATGAATCAAGATGCCACAGCAGACCGCCACGCCATAGAGCAGGAGTTGTGAGGCCGTGGGCAGTACTGCCAATTTCCAGAGGGCAAAGGCGACAAAGCCCGCCCCGACGCAGGCATTGACCACATTATCCATACCGAACTGCTTCAGCGAGACAACGAACTGGGTGTCGACCGGCAGCAACATCATAAAATCCATTTTTCCTGTGCGGACGAGCTCCGGGAGGTTGGCCAGATTCACGTAGAAGAAGGCTTGAAAGAGCTGGCCGATGAGTTGATGGGTACCGATCAGCACCACCACCTCCCATTTCGTCCATCCACCAATCGCCCCGACATAGGAGAAGACCACTTCGATAAAGACGATCTGTCCCATAAACCAGAGCACCTCCACCACCATCCAGAGCAAGAAGTTCAGCTTGAAATTCATCTCCCGGATCAGGGAATTGCGGAACATCATGCCGTAGATCTCCCATAAATGGGAAAGGCCACGATTGGTGGATCGTGGCCTGTTCATGATTGCAGTCGGGATCTCTAATCCCAGTCCCAAGCTTGTGACCTCTTAAAGTGGAGGCTGCTGGTTGGCTGCGTGGGAGACGACTTCCGCAACAGTTGTGGCTGCCGCGGCCATGGCCGTGCCTCGTTCCATGACCACGCCGGAGAGGTGCAAACCTGGCAGGACATCGCGTTCCTCAGAGACATCGGCACTGATACGGCGGATTGCTAGGCGCTCGGGCGCGATGCGTACCACCTTGTGAATAATGCCGAGTCTCTCCAAGGTGCCAATGATGTAGGCGGAGGGATCGATCTGCCACCAGTGCATGCCGTGGTTCGCAGAGCGTGGGAAGGCATGATGGTTGTTATGCCATCCCTCGCCCATGGCGAGTAGGCCGATCAGGAGGTTGTTTCGGCTCTGGTCTGTTGTTACGAATTCACGGTCACCATAAGTGTGGCAGACGGAATTCACCGCCCAGGTGACATGGTGATTGAGGAACATGCGGACCGCTCCTCCCCAGAGGAGTGCATAGCCACCGCCGCTCAGTCCGCCGAGTGCGTATCCGATCAGGAAAGGGATCAAGAGACCTAGGAATGCCCAGAGTAAGAAGGTATTGCTGATAAATACCACCAGCTTGTCCTTGAGCAAGGGGCCGGCGTAGCGCTGCAAATCAGGGCGGAAGTCATCCAGAATCCAGCCGACATGGGCATGGAAGAAGCTCTTCACAGGGCTGTGAGGATCCATGTCATCATCGGAGTTGGCATGATGTTGGATATGGGTGGCGGCCCAGTTCAGAGCAGGTCCTTGGAAGGCCATGGAACCGCAGATCAGGAAGAAGGCACGAATCCAATCGGGAGCTTCGAACCCCTTGTGGGTGAGCATTCTATGGTAGCCCACGGTGATACCCAAAGCACAGAGAGTGTACCCGACAAGTAGGATGACAAGATCCGTTAGGGAAATAAAACGGCCCCAAAGGGTGAAAATGGCATATACGGTAAATAGAAGAGGCACCCAGACTAGCAGCTGGAGAACGATCTTGGCCTTAAGGGAGACGGGCTTGGTAGACATAAATAAGAAGAACTTCTAAGGGTACTCTATGAGCCGCTTCATGCAAGAAGAGATGCTGCCATTGAATCTGAAGATTATCGAAAGACCTCGGCCATCGCTGAGCTGACATTTCCGTACCGATAGGGGAAAGAAAGCCCTTGGAACCTTTCCGGGATGATCCGCTGGCTGTCCAGCATCAGGTGGGAGAGATCTCCGAGCATGAGCCGCAAGGCAAAGGCCGGAGCTGGAAAGAGAGCCAGTCGGTGGGCGGCGCGAGCCGCCGCCTTGGTGAACTCTGCATTGGTGACCGGGTCGGGCATCACGGCATTCATGGGGCCGCTGATTGCCTCATTGTGCAGGCACTCCAGTACCATCGAGGCCAGATCGTCGACTTCGATGCACGACATCCATTGGCCGCCAGATCCAAGACGCCCACCGAGGCCTGCCCGAAAGACGGGCTTGATCAGTTTCATCGCCCCCCCATCGCGGCCAAGAACGAATCCGATACGCAGTCTTACCACTCGGACACCGTACTGCTCCGCCTTGATTGCTTCGGCCTCCCATGCCTGGGCGACTTCAGCCAGGAATCCGCTCCCTGCCGGGGAATCCTCATCGGCAATCCGCTCTCCTGTGTTTCCGTAGAAGCCGATCGCCGAAGCGCTCACGAGGACGCGAGGCCGTTCCGTGGACTTGGTAGCGGCGATCCCCTCGACCAGTCGTCTTGTCCCTTCGACGCGGCTGGCGAGAATGCGCTGGCGCTTTTCCTTAGTCCAGAGACCGATGATCGATTCGCCCGCCAGATGCACGAGCCCGTCGCAGCCCGAGACATCGAGGGCCTGGGTGAGTGAGAAGAGCCGTCTTCCCTTCCCCTCGCGACGACTGAAGAGAATGACACCGTCTCCCCGCTCCATTGCGGCCCGAGATACCGCATGGCCGATAAATCCTGTCCCGCCTGTAATGCCGATGTTCATGGAAATAAGGTAGTTAGGCTGAAGGCTAAAGGCTGAAGGAGGGAAGATTCACAGAGATGAAGGAGATGAAAGGGATGGGGGGAACTTTCATCCCATGACATTCTCTGCGCCTAAGCGCCTCTGCGCGAGAATTGATTCCTGTACCTCATTCCTGAGAAGGGCATTTCATCGGGATTCAATGCGCGGAGACCTTGGAAAAAAGATTCAGCACAATGGTCCCTGTGATGATGAGGAAAATTCCAAGGATGGCGGGGAGATCAAGCTGCTGCTTATAAACAAGCCATCCCACGACGGCCACAACTGCGGTGCCGACTCCCGACCAGATCGCGTAGGCGATTCCAAGAGGGAGGGTCTTCAGCGTCATCGAGAGGCAGGTAAAGGCGACTCCGTATCCAACCACCACAAGGATCGAGGGGGTAAGACGGGTGAAATTTTCACAGGCTTTCAATGCTGATGTGGCAACCACTTCGGCGGCTATCGCCAGCAAAAGGATGAGGTAGGTTTTCATAAGGCAGCAATGTTTTCCTAATGAGATTTCCCGAACGTGGCATGGAGCCAACTGTAAGGAAAGTGCTCTCCGGGGCAGTCGGTGGGCCTTGGGTTAATCTCCTTGTGAGCATAGACGATGGCTTTATGGCCCTGGGATTTACCGACGCGACCCCTCAGATAAGCCACGAGCTCATCTAGCGCCCCGATCTGGGCCTTGGTGGGTTGTTCTCTGTTGAAGTCTCCAACGAGGCAGACGCCTAGGGCGATGTCGTTGAGGTAGTCGCTTGCCACATGGCCGCCGTTGATTTGCTTGGTCCAGCGATTGCCGATCTCGATCTTTCCGTCGCCTGAGCCGTGCCCATCGCCGATCACGAAATGGTAAGCCAGGCCGTTCTTCATATGGCGAACACGGAGGTGGTAGATGTCAAAGACCCGTGCGTTCCCCTCGCGGGTGCCGCTGTTGTGAACGACGATATATTTCCAACGACCGCGACGTACCGGGGCGCGATCGATGGCAGCGCGCGAAGAAGCACTCAGGTAATTGTAAGTCCGATGCGAACCGAACACTCTGCTCCAGAAACCTTCTTCCTTCTGAGGAGTAGGCGCGGGCTCCATTCCCACGGAGGATTCGACGCCTGATTTTTCGATCGTGATAGGGGCAGAAGGTGTTGCACCATGGGGAAGAGGAAGAGAAAGGGGCGCTGGCAGTGGAAGAGGCGCCTGCGGTGGAAGAGAGGCAGATTGGGATGTCGCTGGAGCATCATGCTCGGGTGAAGACAGAACTGCTGCTGCATGTGATGACTGATCATGCCGAGGGGAGGGCGAAGGGCTTGGATGGTGATGGGCGGACTTTTTCTTCCCATTCTTATAGTGCGCAGACTTGTGGGAAGAGGGATGCGGGGATGGAGAGGCGGATGGCGAGGGGTGCTTGTGCGAAGGCGAGTGTGAAGCTGACTTAATACCTCCAGAGCCGGATTTCAGAAAAAGCGCTTTTTTCTCTTCATAGGAAAGCTCACCCCTCAGTGGCGATGGGAGAGTCAGCAACAACTGCACCGCAAGAAACGGAATCAGCAGTGTTCTGGTGGATGTTACGACGGGAAGCACTACTCCGAGGCTATCACTCCACAAGTCGCAATCAAGCCGTGCGAGTCTTTCTCGGCGGATAGAGTGCTTTCACAAGATAGAGTCCGTGGGCTGGAGCCATCGCCGGAGTCGGCCATGGCCGACCTTCGGCAAGACGTTTGAGAAAAACGTCCGCATTCTCTTTCTCCTGAGCAACCCGGACCATTCCCCCGACGATCATCCGGACCATTCGGTAGAGAAAGCCATCTCCTTCGAGTGTGATCGAGATCGAGGAGCCACGCTCTTTCATGATGACCTGCCTGATTGTCCGCACTGTACTCTCAGGCAGCGACCCCGAGTCTGCGCAGAATCCCCGGAAGTCATGGGTTCCCTCGACGCATCTCGCCAGATCCCTGATCACGGAGCGGTCAAGCGAACCGAAGAGATGCCATGAGCGGTTGACGAGATGGGGCGGCAGCACAGGAGCGTGCCAGATGTCATACCGATAGATCTTCCCTCGTGTGGAGAAACGGGCATGAAAGTCCTTGGGGGCCAGCGAGGCCTTCAGGACACGGAGCTCCGGCGGCAGCGACGAATTCAAGGCCGCCACCCAGCGATCCGATTTTCCCATGCGACCGATCCGCGTCACCTGCTCAGGCATCAGTTCGAAATGAACTGTCTGGCCGAGCGCGTGCACCCCCGCATCAGTTCTCCCGGAGGCATGCAGAATGACCCGTTCACCAACAATAACCCCAATCACTTTTTCCAATGTATCTTGGACCGTGCGACCGTGCTTCTGGCTCTGAAATCCCCTGAATGAGGTTCCGTCGTAGGCAACCAGAAGACGCAGCTTCATTTGTTAGATTGCTACCTGCGAATCGAGCCAGCTCTGCAGGATCTGGACAGCGGCCGCCTGGTCGATCACCTGGCGCTGGGCCCTGCTATCCATACCAGTCTCTTGCAGACTGCGTGTGGCGGCGACGGTCGTGAGGCGCTCATCCCAGAGAATCACGCGGGCTGTGGTGAGCTGTTTCACGGCTTCTGCGAGGGCCCGGCTTTTCTCGGCGGCAGGGCCGTAGGTTCCGTTCATGTTGCGGGGAAGGCCGATTACGATAATGCCTGCTTCCTTGTCGAGCGCCGCGGCGGCGATCTCTGGCGCACCCGTGAGGCAGTCTCCTCCCTTCACCTTGATGGTGCAATAGGGATGGGCCATGAAGCCCATTTCGTCGCTCAGCGCCAGGCCGATGCGAACCGATCCGGGGTCAACGCCAAGTACACGGGAAGTAGCAGTCACTTGCCCATGACATCGGAGTGCAGCCATGGAGGCAAGCCATGGAAAATCCAGGAAATTACCGCCAAATCGCCGTTTTATTGCCGTTTTATTGCCGATTCCGGATTGCGAACAGTAACGAAGAGGAGTAGTAGTGCATGATATGTCACAGCTTTCCCTCAATAAATTTTCAGAGAATCTCCCCGTAAGCGGTACCATCGGACTCACCCAGGCCGTGGCCGGCCTCGGTCTCGGCCTTCTTATCGCTGACAAGTTGTCGGGTGAAACCCGTCGTCGAGCCGGCAGTGTTCTGCTCGTCGCTGGGGCTCTGGCCCTAGCCCCGGTGATCGCCAGCGTCGTGACCCGTGTGAGGAATCGTCCCCACTCCACGCGACGTGCCCAGCGCCACCTAGATTCGATCCGCGAGGATGTCGGATTTCACGACTCCGAACATCTCATTTAGTCGGATCGGTTCTGCGAATGCCTAAGAGAGGGCCGGTTCCGCGTCGCGTTGTGCTTGCCTCGGCATCGCCGCGGCGGCGCGATCTTCTGGAAGCTGCGGGATTCGAGGTCATCGTCCGTCCTGCTGGTGTCGAGGAACTTTCTGAAGGGCTTGCCCCGCGTGCCTTGGTCATTGCCAATGCGGAGATGAAGGCCCTTGAGCTTGCGACCACGATTTCCGGTGATGTGGTGCTTGGAGCCGACACGGTGGTGGTCCTTGACGGCCACATTCTTGGCAAGCCCCGCGATCTTGAAGATGCCACACGGATGCTCCGGCTGCTTGCCGGCAGAACCCATGAAGTCCTGACCGGCGTCTGCATGCTCCGTGGAGGGACGGTGGTGCGATGTAG
Organism: Chthoniobacterales bacterium; assembly: GCA_026461395.1. Lineage (GTDB taxonomy): Bacteria > Verrucomicrobiota > Verrucomicrobiia > Chthoniobacterales > UBA6821 > UBA6821. The sequence goes on from JAPJNA010000052.1 coordinate 7,658, forward strand.
CTTTGTCGAGTCGACCCTGGTTGCCTTTCGCCCTTTTGATGAGGCCATGATTGCTGACTATCTCAAGGATATTAATCCCCTCGATAAAGCTGGCTCCTATGCGGCTCAGGAAGATCGCGGTCGACTGATCGAGCGCATCGAGGGATCGATGGATAACGTGATCGGCCTTCCGATTGCCCGAGTTATCGAGACACTAGAGCTTCACTTTGCCGAACCAGAAGCGGGGTAGAGTAAATCTTGATCCATGAGGAGTGGTGGTAAAGAAGCTTGGCACTCCCGAGTACAGAGCAGGCCTCCTGCCGGAGGCCAAGTTCCGTGAGTTCGCAGAGTGGAAAGCCCAAAGCTTTCGGACCGCCATGGCCGCCGACAGGATCAACGAATCCCCCTCACTGACTCTTGCCTTCGCCTACAACATCCTCGGCATCCCGATCGCCACGGGAATCCTCTACCCCTTCTTTGGCATCCTCATTAACCCCATGATCTCGGCGGCATCGACGAGCCTCAGCTCCGTCTCCGTGATCGCGAATTCCCTGCGGCTACGGAGAATCAGAATCTAATACATTCGGAGATCGCGCGGAAGCGCAGAGACGCAGAGAGTTTTAATCAGGAACTCAAGAAACAAGCCGATGGGAATCGGCGCGTAAGACCACGACGAAGGCGTGGCCCGAAAGGCGGAACAACTTTGCGGGATCAAGTGCCGTCAACAGAGGTTAGAATCCTTCAGGCTCCGCAGCCAAGCTATTCTGATCATTCCCTTGATCCTGTATTGCCAAGTGATGCTTGCTGGGGTATCTCGGACTCCTTCTCCCCAGAGAATCTACATCAATTCCTCTGCTGCTGTATCTGCTGCCTTTTTTCTCAGATAGATATAAACTAATTGGTCAATTGAATGACATGTCACTCTAAAAATCGTTACCTAGAAGTATTATTCTCAATGGACAACGCTGCTTTTGATTCCGCCCCACAATCGAAGAAGAATTTTCGAGTGCATCTTGTAAACCTGCCAAGCGGAGATAACCCATGGAGGACGAAACAGGATTACTTGGATGACCAGAAAAAAATGCTTTGGTCATTTCGAATGACGATTGTCGCAGCAATTTCTGCGATTGTATCTGCTCTATCTGCTATCGCTCTTGTAACGATCGAACTGAAATCGCCATCCAAAGAGAAGCCGCCAATCCAGCAGAAATAAACAATATTAAATGATAAACTCGCTCTATAGCCATGAATATAGATAACACTCAACGGAAAGCGCTACTCATCTCCACAGGAATTACAATCGTACTTATTCTTTTTGCAGGCGGTAATGGTTTCTGCATGCAGTTCCGGCAGGCTAATGTCGAAATGTGGCTTTACGCCCTTTCACAAAGCGCTGGCACATCGTTCATTTGCCTACTTACATATTTTGGATTTGCCATTGCTGATTTTTTCAAAGGCCGAAAACGTCTTGTGGGGTGGCTTCTTTGCAGCGTTGCATCAGTTGCAATTATTTTCTTGGCGATGTACATACTTCCCCCGCCAAAGTCGTTTTAATATCCTATGGTCTATTTAGATATGAAGAAGCTAGTAATTGTCTTTTTTGCGTTTTTCTCATGTGCTGCAAGCGGGGAGTCTTTAGTAGACTCGGTAACAAGTGCACATTCAGAACAATCTGTTATTGGAAGTTACCATTATACGATGCCTCCCGGATTTCCCTTCCCGGGAACCAACACTATTACCCTCTCTGGCGATGGAACATTCCGATACGATATGAGTCTATCTCGTGGTAAGATGGCGGCATTTATTGGTACATGGTCTTTCACCAATGGAATGGTTATTGCTGTAACAAACGAACGATTTCTGGAAGGGAAGCCCTATCCTCCCACCGACCCAAACGGATGGAAACCTGGCAACGAAATGCACCTCTATATTGTCGGTGACAAACTTTACAAAAATAAGAACAGCAAAGAGCCCTTTACGAAGACAGGAAACTAAGTCTTTAGGCTTAACTAATTGATAAGGAGAGGTTCGGTGCGTTACTGAAGCTTGGAAGTTTTGATGCCATGCTAGGCGCGTGAGCGAAGCTGTAGTGAAGCATATTGCCTCGCCGTCACCCGACGGCCTCGCCCCTAGCGGGGCTATGCTTCGCATTGGCTACTCCGTGCTTCCCAGCACTCGGCGTTGCGAGCGCAGCAGAACGACGCGGGGCGCGAAAATCCCAAGCCTTATAAGCTACGAAGGAGGTTGTAAGAGAAAATCCCAGTCGAATGCCCATCCGCCCAACTCAGCTTTAGTCCATAGCCCCCGACAAACTCATAACCCTTCAACTCAAAGCTCCCGGGCTTGTAATTCCTAGAGGGAGCGTCACCGCGGCCCATCACATCGGGTTCGCCACAGCAGACGGCGCAGGGGCAGGCGCGGCGAAGCATCTCCAAGGGAAGGAACTGCTCCACCCCATCCTCCCAGGAGAGGGCAAGCTCGCTGCCAAACGGCGCGACAGCATTCAGCTTCAGAGTCTCGGTCATCGTTTTTACCTCACAGTCTAATAGCATAGAGCCTAAACCCTAAACCCCTTCGCTCCGAAGGAGCGTCATCACGGCCTTCTGAGCGTGGAGACGATTCTCGGCCTGCTGGAAGATGGCATCGGCGTGGCGCTCGAAGACCTCTGCGGTGATCTCCTTGCCCCGGTAGGCAGGCAGGCAGTGAAGGACATGGGCGCCGGGTGCTGCTGCGGCCACGACGCGGTCATTGATCTGGTAGGGGCCAAACTGGGCGGCGCGATGCTCGGACTCCTCCTCCTTGCCCATGCTGACCCAGACATCGGTGTAGAGGATGTCGGCGCCGCTCGCGGCTTCCTCGGGATTCTCGGTGATCGAGATCAGGCCCCCGGCCGCTTGGGCACTGGCGATCAGCTCGGCAGGGGGGCAATAAAGCTCCGGACAGGCAAGCCGAAGCTCGAATCCGAGACGTGCTGCGGCCCAGATCCAGGAGCGTCCCATATTGCAATCGGCGTCTCCGATGAAGGCAATCTTCAGTCCGTCGAGCGATCCCCGGAGTTCCCTGATTGTCTGGAGGTCAGCCAGGATCTGACAGGGATGCTCCTCGTCGGTGAGGGCATTGATGGTCGGGATGCCGGAGAGCGCGGCGAAGGTCTCTATGTCGGACTGCTTAAAGGTACGGATCACCGCTCCATGGATCATGCGCCCGAGCACACGGGCCGTATCCTCGATCGGCTCACCCCGTCCGAGCTGGATTTCGCTCGAGGAGAGGAAGAGGGCATCACCGCCGAGTTCCCGGATTCCGACCTCGAAGCTGACTCGTGTCCGGGTCGATGACTTGGAGAAGAGGAGCCCCCAGCATTCTCCCGAGAGAGGCTTGTGGGTTTCTTTGCCCCTGGTGGCCTTGAGCTTGGCGGCGAGATCGAGGATCTCCAGGATCTCAGGTGCTGTCAGCGACTCAATGGAGAGAAGATGCTTCATAGGAAAAGTGAATGAGAGAGGGGTGATCTATGGATGAAGTCAGCAGAAATGCCAAGAGGAGAGCATTAGAGAGATAATCTGGAACTCAAGAACTCAGGAATACTACTGGGATGGAAGCCTCATTTGAGACCGTCGCCGTGACGTCAGAAAAGCCGCCAGTGAGGCCGCGAACGCGAGGCCGAGGCAGACATGGGCGAAGAGATCGCCATGAAGCGTGTAGAAGGTCTGTTCGGGATGGAGGGGAACTTGCACCTCGGCCTGCAGGATCCCCTGGATAAAGGTATTCCCGTCGGGACCCGCGAGCCTGTCCCGAATCCTGCCGCAGCGGTCGATCACACAGCTGATCCCCGTATCGGCCACGCGTACCATAGGCAGTCCTGTCTCCACGGTGCGAAGCTGGGCATTGGCGAGGTGCTGTCGGGTCGCCACGGAGTGCTCGAACCATCCGTCATTGGTCAGGGTCATTAGGAGTTGTGCTCCAAGCTTCGCAGAACGGCGTGTCAAATCTCCCAACGTATCCTCGAAGCAAACAAGGGGCCCTAGTTTGATAGGCTTCACCGAGAGCTCCAGCAATGCCGGCCCCTTGCCTGGATCGAAGTCGTAGGGGACCTTATTCCCGACGATCCAGCTGAAGAGAGGAAAGCTGTGACGGAAGGGGACATATTCCCCGAAGGGCACAAGGTGGACCTTGTTGTAGATCTGCGCTGATTCGGCGTGCTTGGTCAGGAGGATGGCGGAGTTGTGATCTCCCCGCGGCTCCTGCTCGTAGTGAACACTCCCTATCAGGAAGTCGGCCTGCGTGCCGGTGGCCAGGTCCTTCACCTGGTTGAAGATGATTTCATCCATCAGAAGCGGGCGCGGTGTGGCCGCCTCTGGCCAGACAACCAGATCAGGATCCCCAGCAAAGGCCTTCCTACTCTCACTCAGATAGCCCTCCATGATCCGTCCCTCGCACTTAACATCCCAGTAGTCGCAGACCGGCACATTCCCCTGAATGCCCGCTACTTTCAGCGAGGTGCTTGCAGGCGGATGGATGCTGATCTTCTTCACCCCGTAGCCGAAGAGCAGCACAACGAGAAAGATAGAGGCAAAGAAATCGACATGCGGCCGGGGTCTGCCGGAGCGGATCTCCCGGCGCAGGCGCTCGAGGGTGATGGCGGCGATGGACGAGCCCAGCACGCAGAGGAAGGTCAGCCCTGCCGTGCCGGTGATGCCGGCAATCTGGATCAGCGGAATGCAGTTGCGCAGGGCAACACCGAGTTGATTCCAACCGAAGCCTGTGAAGAGTGTTCCTCTGAGCCACTCGACGGCCACCCAGCCGGCGGCAGCGAGCAGTGCAACAATGAGATTCCGCACGTTGCTAAGCCAGGCCTGAGAGAGATCTCCGTTTTTTTCATTCTCTCCACCCTTTCCTCCTTCCCCCACATTACCTATGGGACGGAGGACGATACCGGCAAAGAGTCCCCAGAGGCCATGGTAGAGTCCGACCACGAGAGAAAGCAGGATCCATCCGAGGCCCGTCACCGTCGTGATCCAGAAAAGGGAGATCAGGAAGGAGACACTTCCACAAAGCCAGCCGAGTAGGAATGCTTGACGCGCCCAGAGCCGAGGCGAGGCAGGCCGGGGAGAAATCCAGAGTGCCCAGCAGAGAGGGGCAAGCGCCACCCAGGGAAGCCAGCTGAGGCCCCTCAATTCAAAGGGAGGGAAACACCCCCCGACTAGGAGCCCGGAGAGCAGGGCTAATCCCCAGGGAAGCCAAGTCAACAGGGGCCGTTGAGGCTGAATTTCCCCAGTCATTTCGCTCCAGAAGATTCCACGTGATCAGGAGGGATCGTGTCAGGGGGGATCGTGGTGTCGATGGTGACACCGCAGGGCGCGCCGACAGGTAAAAAGTGATGAGGCTTTCCGGCCTTATTCACAGCGGCGGCATCTCCGGCGTTACCTGCATTTCCCGGATCTTCTAGCAGACGGACAATCACCGTCACATTCTTTGCTTCGGATGATTGAGACGAGACGGAGACCACCTCCCCCTTGAGGGCATGCAGGTTGCTCTGGTTGATACCATCCTCTCCAGTGCTCTCCATTGTCACGAGGGCATGGTGGCCCGAGATAATCTTGGAGGCCTCCGCGAGAGGTATCACCACCGAGATCCTGCTCTCCGGCCATTGATTCTCGAGGACAATACCCAGCGCGCTGGAGAAGACATGCTGCTTGTAATTATGCGCAGTCAGCCAGGTGCCGGTGACGCAGAGCAGGAGCAGGCCGGTGACGAGAATCCAGCCGGAAGCGAGACCCGATGGCTTGGCCGATCGTGTTTCGTTTTTCATCACTGGACTGGAGCGGACGCTCCGCTGAGATCGGATGCTTTTGGGGGGAGCATGATATTGGCGGGAGCGAAGGGTTGTTTCTTCTTTTTCTGGTTCTTGCTGTTCTCCTGACCCATGAGAGGGAAGGCGTTCACCATGCGTGCTTCCTCGGCCATGGTCATGCCCGAGGGGATTACGAAGATGCCGTCGCGGACTGCTTTGTCCACGATCAGATCGGCAACCTGGCGACCATTTACCATGACGGCCAAGACGTTGCCGCGCCCCATCCTCTCGATGGAATATTCGGTGAGAAGGTTCGCTCCGTGACCATCCAGACGCAGGTAGGCACCCCCAGTGTTATCGGGAGCCTTGAACGGGTAGACCGACTTGATGTCGTGCTCGTTCAGGAGGGGCATGATGGACAGGGAGGTCTTCCTGCTATCAAGCAGGGTGACGGGAACGGAAAATTTCTCCCCATCCTCTGGACTGGCCTCGCCGTGAATCCGGATTGTAAAAACATCCTTTTTCTTGGCTGATGCGCCCGCACGGAGCTGTGTACCCGTGGCCAGTAATAGGCAAGTGACTCCGAGCAGCAGAGGGATGCGTTTCATGAACTAGGATTCTATGCAGTTGGGATAACATTTGCAACCGATGGCCCTGTCGGGTTACGCCTCATGGGATGTCACCGTACGCCTTAGTCCGTTTTCTTGTTGCAAGTCTGATGCTGGGATTCGTCGCCGACCATACCTGCGCCCAGAATATCAATGGCACTTCTGGTGCTGCCGACAACCAGAGTGCCGGCAACGACGCTACCTTCCTGACCAATGCTTCCACTGACCCCAACTCCCTGATTCCACCGCCTCTTCCAAAGACCGCTGATACTCCCAGCGTGACCGAGACTCCCAAAGATACTTTCAAAGACACTTTTAAGGGCACTCTCAAAGCACCGAGCGACGAGACAGTCAGCAAGACCGAGATCAAGGACATGTCGCTGAAGGGTCCAGATGCCGACAGTCCATTCTTCACCGAGCGCCAGGAAGCCAAGGCCGCCATGGCAGAGGCGGGACGCGAGGGATTCGGCATGTATGTTCCGAAGCCGCCCCACCCTCCGATCCAGCAACAGATGAAAAAATTCTTTCACGGTATGTTCGGATCGGGCAAGGCCGGCAAACACGAGGCCACCCCGATGATCCTGACTCTCTCTCCTTCTGATGTCTCGCTCTCCCAGACCAGTGAATTGGATGTCACCCTCAAGCTCTCCAATGCCCAAAAGCAGGAGCTCGAAATCCTCTATCCCGACAACCAGCGCCTGGAGATCCTGATCAAGGACTCCTCAGGGAAAATCGTCAACCGCTGGTCTCAAGACAGGGCGTTTGAGCACGCCCCGGGGTTCGTTGCCGTGAATCCCCAGGAGTTCATTACCTACACGGAAAAAATCGCAACCACGGGGATGAAGGCTGGAGAGACATACACGATCGAGGTTTCCCTAGCCAATCAGCAGGGATTCGTGGCCAGCACTAAGGTAACGCCACAGCCGTAGATGGAGGGAATCGGCGATTGGTAATGGGTGATAGGGAGGGAAAGGGGTTAGAATGTCTCTCACCGAGAGCCCATTCCCGATTACCGATCCCCAATTCCCTATCCCCTAGAAGTTTTTCCCTTGGTGAAAAACTTCTTAGTCGCCCGGTGACGCGCTAGGAACATTGCGGTGAATACGACCCTCATCACCGTCAGATCCAGCAGCAGCCCGATCACACCGAATGGCAGGGCATACTCCACTCGGTCGGTCATTATTGTCCCATTTTCCCCATCGCTGACATCTGCCTCAAAGAGATGATGATGGCGCCAATGCCGGAAAGGGCTTTTCTTCGCTCCATCCACGAGCCTCTCATTCGGCACAGCTTCCTCCCAGAAGCCGATCCACTCTAGAGGAAGGCCGAATTGCCTGATGCGCAGAAGGAACTCCTCGCCGACACAAGCGGGAACCTTGCACTCAACCCGCTCGACCTTGAGCGAAGGGGGCGAGATCTTCGTGATATTCTTGGGATCCTCGTGAAAAGCATAGACTTCGGCGGGCGAAGCATCGAGCCGGACACTGCGCTCGAAGAGTGAAAAATCAGCCATAATGCAGGCATCGGAACACATCGGCGGCGGATTGGGTAGAGAGAAAATTATTGCCAAGACTCTCTGCGCTCTTTACTCGTGCAGAGGTATCCGTTAACCACATCACCATGTCTGAAAAAACCATCGAAGAAAAAGTCCGCGACATCATCGTCGAACAGCTCGGAGTGACCGCTGAACAGGTCACCATCAACGCCTCCTTCATTGAGGATCTCGGAGCCGATTCCCTCGACACCGTCGAGCTCGTTATGGCCTTCGAGGAAGAATTCGGAGTCGAAGTTCCCGATGAGGATGCTGAGAAGCTCCAGAAGGTTGGCGATGTCGTGAAGTACATCGAGGAGAAGCAGGCCAAGTAAGCCGCTTTTTCAGAATCCCTTTTCAAAAACGCCGCATCCCTCAGGATGCGGCGTTTTTCTTTTGCTGGGTCATGTTGCGATAATTCCGTAGAAGAAGAGGCTTGCCCATCTTAGAGGAATGAGGGATTTTCACTTACCCGCGTTAAAAACGGTTTTTGGAATTTATGGCTAAGTAGCTCAGTTGGTAGAGCAGAGGACTGAAAATCCTCGTGTCGGGGGTTCGATTCCCTCCTTAGCCACATCCTTTGTTTGTAGGCCTCCGCAGGATCCCCTCATACGTCATGATCCACCACTTGCCGGCCGCGATTCTCTTCCTCTGTCTAGTTTCGCCCAGGGCCTCTGCTCTGGTGGCGATGACTACGACCCAAGGCACCTTGGTGAAGGAAGTCAGGATGGCTATCCTCGCCGATGGAAACCCTATCGGCTTTGCGAAGGTTCAGCCTGGCACCAGGGTCTTGATCCTTTCGACAAACACTGCAGGTGAACTCGTAGTCAAGCGCTCCCACGCGGAGAGTCCCTTTGTCGTGCCGCAGGATGCCGTTGCCAACGATGCACCCTCAGGACCGCCCCCCTCCTCACCACCAGCACCACCATCGGTTACGCCCACCGCTACTCCAGCTCCATCATCGACTCCTCAATCCACACTCTCTCCCTCCGCCGCGCCATCGACTCCGCCTGCGATTTTCGGAATCAAAGTTCCGACCGCCCAGGAGGTGAACAAGGCCCTAGGCATTTCCCTATTCGGAAGCGGTCCTCTGTGGGAAGAGAATGACGCGATGGTTGCGGGCCGACTTGACTGGCCGGCGGAGTCCCGAACCTCTTATGAGACGGGCTACAGATGGTATCCTTACTCGGATAATTCCGCGATCACGGTTCTCGGAGCCAGAGCGCTCAGCCTTTTCCTGCAGGGAATCAACAACAAGGTGGCTAAGGTATCCGTGCTCTTTGCCAACAAGGGGGATGTCGCATTCTACAGCTCTGCGCAGGAAGCAAAAGCGCAGTCCGCCATTCCCAATCAACCGCTAATGGTGACCGACCATATGCTCAAGGGCTGTCAGGATGCGATGAGGCATGACAAGGCCACAGTGGAAGCTGCATTAAAAGCCCTCTTCGGGGAATCAAAACCGGCCAGAATGGGACGCTTCGCCTCCACGACGGAATCAGGCCAGCGTTGGGACTGGAACGGCCACACCTTCGTGCTGGTCGCGCCTCAGAATGAGTATGTTGCTCTGCGGATCCTGCCTACCGCGTCGATTGACGATAACGATGCGGACAGGAAGGCCTTTGCCGCAGCCAAGGCAAACCTTTCCCAACGTGTGAAACATAAGGAAAACGGGGATGTGGTTATTACGGATCTCCCGATGATCGATCAGGGGCGCAAGGGATACTGTGTCCCGGCGACCTTCGAGAGAATCCTGCGCTACTACGGACTCTCGGAGGACATGAACATTCTCGCCATGGCCGGCCAGACCAAGGCTGGCGGAGGGACCAGCGTGAGCGCCATCGAGGGAGCCACCTACACAACGCTCCGGGATGCGGGAGCTATCATCACCCAGAAAAACTTTTCCGGTAGCATCCAGGAGATCAAATCGGCCATCGATGCGGGAAAACCGCTCCTCTTCACCCACTACAGCACGGAGGAGTTCAATAAGCGGGTCAATGAACGGATGACGCATCGCATCGCCGTGACGAACTGGGATGACTGGAGCACCCGATTCCTCCCCTCACTCAAAAAGACCATCCCGCTGAAGCCCGATCCCGAATACGGCCATATTTGCCTCATCATCGGCTACAATGAGAAGACCCGCGAGATCGCCATTTCAGACTCGTGGGGACGTGCGGCTAAAGAACGTTGGATGACGGAGGACGAGGCCAGGCAGATCAAGCAGCCCGGCGCCCTCTCGGTTATCGAATGACCCGCGCACAATGCGTTCAGCGCTGGACTTGATCGAGGGCCGACACCTTTCCCCACTTGAGAGAATCGGCAATGGCACGGGTAACGAATTTCTTGGCGAGACCGATAGCCTTCGGAAGTGGTAAGCCCTTGGCCAATCCGGCAACAATTGCGGCCGAGTAGGTGCAGCCTGTACCGTGGGTCTCCACACCCTTGATAAAGGGAGCGCTGTAATCCTGCTCCTCCCAATCAGGGGTCAGGAGGATGTCTGTGGCCGTTCGCCCCCTCAGATGTCCTCCCTTAAGCAAGACGGCTGTGCCAGTAGCGGCTGTGAGCCTTTTCCCTGCAGTCTTCATCTCTGCCTGGGATTCTGGCCTCAGCCCAGTGAGCAAACCAAGCTCGTCCAGATTCGGGGTGATGAGCGTTGCCAAAGGGAAGAGAAGCTTCTCGTACGCAATGAGGGCACCCGGTTTCAACAAAGGCGCACCGCTTGAGGCAACCATGACCGGATCAATCACCAGAGGCGGCAGGTTCTTCAGCGATGCCAGCACCCCGGCAACAACACGGATGATCGGTGTGGAGAAAAGCATCCCGGTCTTGATCGCAGCAATGGGGTAGGCCTCCAGTAATAATTCCAATTGATCACGGATGATCTCCGGCTTCACCGCTTGGATCGAGCGGATATTGCCGGGTATTTCTGCGACGATACACGTGATCGCCGTGAGGCCATGACAGCCAAGAGCGGAAAAGGTCTTTAGATCGGCTTGGGCACCGGCGCCACAAGAGGAATCGGATCCGGCTATGGTGAGGACGACAGGAAGGGACATGGGGAAACGAAGGTTGAAACTGGAGACCTGAAACCTGAAGGGATCCAAAGAAATCGGAAAGCCTGAACAAGAGGAATTCCCCGATCAGGGGAAGCTCCCTCAGACACCCTATTACTCAGGTTTCAGCTTTCAGGTTTCATCCCTCAAAAGCTCACCTCTCGTCATGGTTCCTCGCGAGGAACAGGTAGATCAGATTGCCAAGCGCGGCCACGAAGGCGGCGACATAGGTGAGGGCGGCCGCATTCAGGACAGCATTCACGCCGGCGGCTTCCTCCCCGGGGCGGATGATCCCCATCTGCTGCAGGATCGCCTTTGCGCGGTTTGAGGCATCGAACTCCACCGGCAGGGTGATCAACTGGAAGACCATCAGGACCGCGTAGCAGGCAATACCTAGGTTGATCAGATGCGTCATGTGGAAGAAGAAGCCGCCCATGATCACGAAGGGGAGGATCTGCGAGGCAAACTGCGTGACCGGAACGATCTGCATGCGGAGATTGAGCGGGCCGTAGTTGAGCTTGTGCTGCAGCGCGTGGCCGCATTCGTGCGCAGCGATGCCGACCGAGGCGATTGAAGCGCCGTTGTAGACATCGGTGGAGAGGCAGAGGCGCTTGGCGGAGGGATCGTAATGGTCGCCGAGCATGTCGTTGATCTCCTCGACCTGGACATCATGAATCCCCGCATCGGCAAGGATGCGCCGCGCGGCATCAGCCCCAGTAACCCCCGAGGCGGCGGGGATCTCCTTGTAGGTCTTGAACGCCGAGGAGACACGGAACTGTGCCCAGAGGCCCAATGCCAAAGGCGCACCGATCAGGAGTATGTAGAGCTCGGAGGTCATGGATGTGACAGATGCATTATACCAGACAGCCGCTAACGGAAAATGTTCAACCTGAAATTGGCATTAAGGGACCGCTGATTAAATCTCCAGGGGCTTCGGGCAGCGACTCAAGAGCTTGTGTCCCGTTTTTGTGATTAGGGCGACGTCCTCATGACGCACCCCTCCCAGCCCTGGGATGTAGAGACCAGGCTCGATGGTGAAGACCTGTCCTGCCTTGAGCTTTGCGGCACCGAAACGGGGAGCCTCGTGCAGTTCGAGGCCGAGGCCGTGACCGGTTCCGTGAAAAAAGCCGCTCCACCGACCTCCCGATCCATCCTTCCCAACCCCTACTCTTTCTGTGGGATATCCGTTGTCGGCAAAGAATTGAGTCACCTCACTGTGAATGACACCACCATCCACTCCTGAACGCAGGGATCCGAGCGCTAGCTTCTGACCGAGTAGGCAGATCTCCCAGAGACGCATCTGAGCCTCAGTAGCTTTCCCCCGCACCACGGTCCTGGTCAGATCGCCATAATAGCCGCTTGTGGACGCCCTGGGGAAAAGATCCAGAATGATCAGTTGATGGGCCTTCAATGGGCCATGTCCTCGTTCATGGGGATCACAGGCTTGTTCACCGCAGGCCACAATCGAGTTTCCAGCCGGGATCCCGCCAGCACTCAGGATCGTTGTCTCAATTTCTATTCTCAGACGCTCGGCGGTGAGAGTGTTTCCTCCCCATCGGAGAATATTCCTAGGGCCAATAATGGAGGCTTGGAGCACTTCAAAAGCCCTCTTCATGCCCTCCTCGGTGATCCGGGTGGCACGGGTCATAAGACGGACTTCCTCGGCGCTCTTGATTTGACGTTCGGGACGGAACATCCCATCGAATGCGACTGGGATTACCTTGATGCCACACTCCTCAAGCTCGCATGCCAGTCCCAACGGAAAATCCGCAGGAACCAGAGGGCGACTCCCTCCGCGCGCTTTCAGAAAGCGTGCAGTCACCTCGGCAGGCGAGGGCTTTCTGCCAAGCGACTTTTCCAAGCTCGCCGACAACTCACTCTGCGAGACCACCTCGTCCACAGTTGCTTGGCGCCTTCCGCGGTCGAACTCGAGATCACTGAGCAGTATTGCTGTGTGCCCACGGCTCTCTAGGTAGACAAAAGGATCAGGTGCCCTGAATCCCGTGGCATGCAGCATGTCGGCTCCCGACTCGCTCTCGGAGATAATCAGACGAGCAGTCGCTTTTTTCTGCGCCGGTTTTGCTCTGGGCGTTGTTGCCATAGGCTATCCTTGGCGTGAAGTCACCCTCCCCGACAACCAGAAAGGAGAGAGCGGCAGGGAGATCTCTTAAAAAAAGATCTTGCACAGGCACGGATTTTCCATAGGCTCTCCCCTCCCTATGGCAAAGACTTCATGGCTTGAAAGAGATAAACGCAAACGCGAGACCGTCGCTAAGTGGGCGGAACTCCGTGCCGAGCTCAAGGCAAAGAAAGATTATATTGGCCTCAGCCAGCTTCCCCGCAATGCGAGCCCTGTCCGTCTGGTAAATCGCTGCCAGATCTCGGGACGTCGCCGCGCCTTCCTGCGCCGCTTCAAGCTCTCGCGTATCACCTTCCGCGAATTGGCCACCAACGGAATGATTCCGGGCGTGACCAAGTCGAGCTGGTAATTCGAACCTGTTTTACCCTCCCAAGAGGGTATCGTTGAATTGATCAAGCAGAGTATGGATTCCAAGATGCTTTTACAGGATTCCACTGCTTCAACCCCCGCGAGCATCGGTTCTTGCTGTCTCGCTAACTGAGATCTCCCATGATGTTCGTCCCTGCCATTCTGGCGGTGGCGGCAGGGGATCCCGCCCATCTGCCAGCCATCCTACCCCCGGCCTCCCAATGGGAGTCCGGCGAGATGATTTTCCTGCGGCTGTTGGTTCTTTTTGTCCTGGTCCTGCTGAATGGTTTTTTTGTCGCCTCCGAGCTGGCCATCGTCAAGATCCGCGGCAGCCAGCTCGACACCCTAATTGAGCAGGGCGATGCCCGTGCCAAGCTGACCAAGCATATCACCATGCATCTGGAGGCCTATATTTCCGCCACCCAGCTCGGCATTACCCTAGCGAGTCTAGGCCTAGGTTGGTTGGGTGAGCCTTTCCTCGCGCATATGATCGAGCCGGCATTCCATCTCGCTGGTATCAACGCACCCGCCGTAGTTACGACCGTCTCCTTCATCCTGGCCTTCTCACTGATCACCTTCCTCCACATCGTGCTTGGAGAACTGGCACCCAAGTCGCTGGCCATCCGTAAGCCTGTCGAGCTGGCCCTCTGGCTAAGCCCGCCGCTCAGTTTCTTCTACATGCTGTTCAGGCCGATCATCGGCTTTCTCAACCGCTCGGCGAATTTCCTGCTGAGGCATGTTTTCAAGGTCGAACCACCGGAGGATTCCGAACGCGCCCTCACCAACGAGGAGCTTCGGGTGATCCTGACAGAGAGCCGCGAAGCCGAAGAGGTCTCCATTCTTGGTGAGCAATTGGCCGTCAATGCGTTGGATCTACGCCACCGGGTTGTGCGTGATATCATGACCCCCCGCAGCGACGTTATCCTACTCGATCTGGAAGAAGCGTTCGACGCAGAACTGAAAAAAGCGATCGACTCGCGCCATACGCGCTTCCCTCTTTGCGACGGGGCGTTGGACGACTCCGTCGGCCTAGTCCACATCAAGGATCTGCTCCGCATGGTCCACTCCGGAAAAAAAGACCTGAAGGGCATCCAAAGGCCCATCCATCATGTCTCCGAAATGATGCCTCTCGAGAAGCTCCTGAACTATTTTCTCGGAAAGCATGCCCATCTGGCCATTGCGGTCGATGAATACGGCGGCGCGGTCGGCATCGTCACCCTGGACAATGTCCTTGAGGAGCTTGTCGGCTCCATCCATGACGAGTTCGATACTCAGGAGCAGGAGATCACAAATATCCGTGATGGCGAATTCAACGCGGAGGGAACCTTAGCCCTGCATGATCTGGCGGAGGAAGCGGACCTCAAGTTCGAGGAGACCGAAGTCAGCACCATCGGCGGCTATGTGACCCAGATGCTGGGACATCTCCCCGTGCGCGGCGAAAGCGTGAAGATTGGCGACTACGTGGTCACCGTGACCGAGACGGACGGACGCCGTATCCTAATGCTGAATTTTAAGCGTCCCGTCCACCCTCCGGACAAAGACTGAGCTTACGGGATTTTCTTGCCCGCACCTCAAATGAGGTTCTGCCCGTTAGACGGATAGTTTCGTCTTAATCATTTTCCCGCAGAGGCGGAGAGGTGCAGGAGCGCAGAGTTTTTTGGTGGGAATCAATGGATAGACGAGACGTCCGCGTACATTCAAATAATTCGATAAGAGTATTTTTGCGAAAATTGCCCTGTCTGAATTGCGTTAGGCATTCTCACAATACGCAATATGCCGTATCCCAGAACCCATTGTTATTTAACTCTGCGCCCCCGCGCCTCTGCGGGAGAATTATCTTGGTTATTTTCAGGTAAAATAAATCGACATTGCTCTAGCTAGCCCTCGGTGCGGGTGTAGAGGCTGGCAAGGATTAGGATTTTGGAGCGCGGCGTTTCGGTTTCGGTATCGGCGTTGGAAGCGGCACGGGATCGTTTTCACCTGGCTTCATAAGCAGCAGCAACTCTTCGGCGGCGGTGCATGTCCTGGCCGAAACGATTCCGGTGACCGCCTTGCCATCGCGCGACATGAAGCCGTCATAGTTATTGATGCTGGAAACCTGAGCGATGACGTTACCCTCGGCGTCGGTCACCGCTCCGCCGCTCGAGCCTGGGCAGTACTCAGCCGTCACCTCGACATGGAGCGCGGGTTGATGCTTCTCATCGTAACGATCGCGACTGATCCGGGCGACTTGTCCGCCCGTGAACATAAAGGAGAATCCATCCGGATGACTCATGCACCAAACCGCTTCACCTGGGCGCACTCCCACCCGAAGTGGCAGAGCCGGGAGCATCAGGCCAGGAACCTTGATCAGGCACGTGTCGGCGCGGTTGCTTGAGGCGATGATCTCAGTTACGGGAAAGACCTTCCCTTCCTCCGTCACCGCCACGGCCTGAGCCTCTCGCATCAAACTCGGGTCGATCATCATCACGTGCAACGACGTGGAGAGCGTCTCCGGCGCCACGGCGAAGGCCGTGGCACCGATCATGAAACGCCACTTCTTTGAGTGAGGCTCTTGGTAGCGCAACCCCATGGCGACCGTGCTATGGCGGAGAGTTTCCGCTAGCTCGGTGGGTGAGTGAGGGCTCTCAGCCACTGCAGGAAGGGCCAACTCGGCACGATTCTTAGGAAGGCTCTTAGCAAGCTGCGTGTAGGTGACGAGTTTGCCCTCCTTGGCAAGCTGATCGGCCTCCTTCCCTGCACCACTCTCGAAATGCTCATCCTCCACGATGTAGCGCGGATCCTTCGCAGTAGTAGTACTGGGAGCAATGGCAGTATTGTTTGCGCTGTTCGGCCCATTCAGATCCTGGGCATGCAAACATGCACAGAGTAGGAAGAAGAGGAATAGCGGCTTCACAGGGCGCCGGTCAGTCGACCAGCTGGTACCAATTATTCCTTCGGCGTGGAGTATATCCAGCCTCTCGGATGAGCGTCTCAATCTCTTGGGACTCGAGTCTGAAACTGGTGCCGGCTTTGCTCACGACATTCTCTTCCATCATAACGCTTCCGAAATCATTTGCCCCGTATCGCAGCGCCACCTGGCCAATCTTGGGACCTTGAGTAACCCAGGAGCTCTGCACGTTCGTGATATTGTCTAGGAAGATGCGGGAGAGGGCCTGCATCCGAAGATATTCCGCAGAGCCGACCGGTTCGGCACGGAGCTTTGTGTTGTCGGGCTGGAAGGTCCAACAGATGAAAGCCGTGAAACCACCAGTCTCGTCCTGCTGGGCACGGAGACGTCCGAGATGCTCGATTCGGTCCTCAAGCGTCTCGACATGGCCGAACATCATCGTGGCACTGGAACTCAAGCCCATGTTGTGGGCTATCTCCATCACCTTGAGCCACTGGTCGCTGTTGGCCTTGAGAGGTGCGATCCGGTTACGAACGCTGTCGACCAGGATCTCTCCTCCCCCACCGGGGATTGAACCGAGGCCTGCTTGCTTGAAGAGGCGTATCACTTCCTCCAGCGGCATCTTGAAGACTTCGGCAAAGTGGTTGAACTCCGGCGGACTGAACCCATGGATGTTCACGTGGGGGTACTTCTCCCGAATATGGGAGAGCAGATCGATGTACCAATCAATTGTAAGAGAGGGATGGTGTCCACCCTGCATCAGGATCTGAATGCCTCCTGCGGCCGTGAGTTCGTCGAGCTTCTGGTCGATCTCCTCATGAGTGATCACGTAGGAATCGGAATCCTTCTCGGTTCGGTAAAAAGCGCAGAACTTACAATAAACATTGCAGATGTTCGTGTAGTTGATGTTTCGGTCGATGATGTAGGTCACCACATCATTTCCCGCTCCGTCATAGGCCTCCGTCAGAGCGAGCTTCCTACGGTGATCGGCTAATGCACCAAGCTCCTCAAGGGGAAGACGGTAGAGCTCAAGGGCCTCCCCGGGTGTGATCCTCGCCCCCTCAATGACGCGTTCGGTCAGGGTATCGAGTATGCTGGAAGTAGTCGTCGACATCAGACCTTAAGAATCACCCCAAGGGCATGGAGGTGCAATCTCGGATTGCTGTACGTAAGCCTCAAAAAGCCCGAAGATCAGGCGGAGATGATTATTCCCCGACCCTTATACCCTTATCCTTACCCTTGCTCGTCCCTATGTTCTGATGCAAAACGAATGCCATGTTCCGAATTCCACTAGCTTCACTAGCTTCACTAGCTCCGCTAGCTCTTCTTATTGCTTCCCTTGTCTCCATATCGGCAGCACCGCTTGATCAGATCCCATTCAAGACCATGGATGGGAAGGAATCCTCCCTCAAAGAATTCGCCGGCAAGGTCATCCTCGTCGTCAATGTGGCCTCCCACTGCGGCAACACCCCTCAATACGCCGGGCTTGAAAAACTCTACCGACAGTACGCTCAGCAGGGCTTGGTGATTCTTGGGTTTCCTTGCAATGACTTCGGCGGTCAGGAGCCGGGCTCTAACGATGAGATCAAGGCCTTTTGCACCTCCACATACGAGGTGACCTTTCCCATTCTCGACAAGATTCATGTCAAAGGGGCTGACCAATCTCCCCTCTACGCAGCCCTATCAGGACCAGAAGCCAAGTTTCCGGGTGATGTGAAGTGGAACTTCGGGAAGTTCTTGATTGGCAGGAATGGTGAGGTGATCGCCCGGTTTGAACCTGGCATTAAGCCTGACAGTCCGGCTCTTATCAGCGCGCTTGAGTCGGCGCTAAAAAAGTAAGTTCGGTCTTTTTGTTAACTTCGCAAGGAAGGGGCAGTTCTAGGATCGCGCCTGCTCTATGCTGAGCCGCTTGTGCCCGCCTCCTCAGTCGCCGGAATCAAGGAATCTGCGGATACAGGACCTAAAATTGCGCTGGCCTGCATCCTTGTCCGGAACACATGATCTTGTCCTATGACCACCCCTGCCCCCTTTGCCAAAGGAACAGCCGAACACGTTCTTCTTCCCGGAATGGCGAACCGTCACGGACTCATCGCCGGGGCCACCGGCACGGGAAAAACCGTCACCCTGCGTGTCCTTGCGGAGCGTTTCAGCAGCATGGGTGTTCCTGTCTTTCTGGCCGACATCAAAGGTGATGTCTCGGGCATCGGTCAACCCGGGGAGAACACCCACCGCATAGACCAGCGCAGGAAGGAAGTAGGGATGCCGGAGTTCTCGTTCGAAGATTTTCCTGTTCGCTTCTGGGATATTTTCGGAGAGCAGGGGCATCCGGTCAGAGCTACTGTCTCGGAAATGGGTCCGCTCCTCATGGGGCGGCTTCTCGACCTCAATGAGGTGCAGGGGGGCGTCCTGAACATCGTTTTCAAGATCGCCGATGATCAGAAGTTGCTGCTTCTCGACCTCAAGGACCTGCGCGCAATGCTAACCCATGTCGCGGAGAATGCCGCCAAGTACCAAGCCAACTATGGGAATGTCTCGGCGGCGAGCGTGGGTGCTATCCAGCGGGGACTGCTCGCCCTGGAATCTCAGGGAGGAGACAAGTTTTTCGGCGAACCAGCACTCGATCTAGATGATCTGATTCAGACCGACCGAGGCAAGGGGGTGATCAACCTTCTCGCGGCCGACAAGCTGATCAACTCACCCAATCTCTACGCCACCTTCCTGCTCTGGCTCATGTCGGAACTCTTTGAGCGCCTCCCTGAAGCGGGTGACCTGGAGAAGCCCAAGATCGCTTTCTTCTTCGATGAAGCGCACCTGCTCTTCAACGACGCGCCCCCATTCCTCCAGCAAAAGATCGAGCAGGTAGTCCGCCTGATCCGCTCCAAGGGAGTCGGCATTTACTTCGTAACGCAGAGCCCCCTCGACATCCCCGAGACGGTCCTCGGTCAACTCGGCAACAGGGTGCAGCACGCCCTGCGAGCATTCACCCCGCGCGACCAGAAGGCAGTGAAGACTGCCGCCGAAACGTTTCGTCCCAATCCGAACCTCGATACCGCCGCGGCGATCATGGAACTCGGCGTGGGGGAGGCCCTTGTCTCAACCTTGGACGAGAAAGGGACTCCCGAGATCGTCGACCGCTGCCTGATCTATCCGCCCTCCTCGCGATTGACTCCGTTGACTCCGGAGGAACGCGCCGCGGCAATCAAGTCGTGCGACCTTTACGGTCATTATGAGGCGACCTTGGATCGCGAGTCGGCCTATGAACTCCTGCAGACCCGGGCTTCGGAGACCACCGCCAACGTCTCCAAGACCTCCGAGGAGAAACCTTCCGAACTGATGAAGACCGCTACAAGCATCGGCACCAGCGTCCTGCGCGCCATGGGAACCCAGATGGGACGGACCATCGTCCGGGGTGTGATGGGGAGCATCATGGGAGGTATGCTGGCGACCCCTTCCCGGCGCCGTTCCACAACCCGCCGTCGCTGAACGAAATCACACTGCAAGAGACCTGTATTGAGTTGCGGTCATTCAGGACTCGGAAGATCGAATAGGGAACAAGGCTGCCAAGGGAGGCCGTAGTCCTCACTACAAGACCGTTTTTAGCGTCTTTCCACCGCGACACGGCGTCGGGATTTTTAATACAGGCGCAGGCGCGTGAGCGAAGATGTAGTCAACTACTGCGTGCTAGCAGTAACGAACTCCTGCGCGAAAAGCGCCAGCAGTTATTCCAACTCGAAGTTGATGTTGATCGTATATCCGCTAGCCGATCCCATTTTCTCCGGAACCGGGGCGATCTTGATGACCTTACGAGCGGCTTCTAGGACCGATTGATCCATAACGGGGTTACCACTCGGTTTTGCCAACGAAAAGTCGCTGATTGTGCCATCGCGCTGGATGGTAATCTTCAGGATAGTGGCAAAGTCGTGGCGATGCTCGTTCGGTATCGCGGTCGGCTGCTCCCACTGGCTGTAGAATCGGTCATGAATCAGGCCGTGGTAGGCGTCGACGGTGCCAGGATCGGCACCGTTACCACCCGATCCACCGGCGCCCGTTCCCCCACCCTTAGAGGCAAGGAAGGCTGACTTGGCATCAGAGTTGCCTGAGCCTTCACCCTTTGCCGAAGAGGATTTTTTGGTGTCGCTGGAGCTCTTCTTGGAGCCTTCAGAGGATTTATCAGAACTTTGGGAGGCGGCCTTTTTGGCCGGGTTATCCTCGTTATCATTCACCGACTTCTCAGCTTTCTCGGCTTTTTCAGCTTTCTCTAATTTGGGAGAGGGCTTTGGCGTTGCCTTGGCTTTTGATTCAGATTTTGGTTCAGGGGCAGGAGTATGCTTCGGCTTAGCGGGGATATGATGGGGGGAGGCCTTCGGTGTTGGCTTGGGCGTGGGTTTTTCCTCCGGCTCGGGAGTCGGCTTTGGAGTCTCCTCCGGCGTAGGAGTCGTTA